>CAKPYT010000015.1 GCA_934203075.1 uncultured Clostridia bacterium
TCGGAAAAGGTTATTCCCTTGCCTGAATTAAATTGCCCAGGTACCGTTTTTGAAGATGTACGTTTCTTTGCCGTTTTCGTCGATGCCGACAATGTCCAGATCTTCCGTGCCGACCATAAAGTCTACGTGAATTTCACTGAGGTTGATCCCCGCCGCAAGCAGTTCTTCTTCGCTGCGTTTGCTGCCGTCATACGCATTGCCGAACGCAAAGTGGCAGGAGGCGTTTTCGTCGAACAGAGTGTTGTAGAAAGTGGTGTGCAGGCTGGCGATGGGGCTGTCCGCCGCCACGAGAGCCACTTCGCCCAGATAGTGAGAGCCTTCGTCGTGCTCGATGATGGCGCGCAGGCTGTCCAACCCTTTTTTTGCGTCGTAATCCACCACGCGGCCGTCTTGGAAGCGCACCCAGAAGTCCTCAATGAGTTGCCCGTTTGCGTTTAACGGACGGCTGGCATACAAAATACCGTTTGCGGTGAGACGATCCGGCGTGGTGCCGATTTCTTCCGTCGGCATATTGGGGAAGAAAATTTTATCACCGAATTTGATGCTTCCGCCGCCGCCCCATTCCATTTCGGGGCGAATCCCTACGGTGAAATCCGTTCCCAGGCCGTTTTTATAGCGTAAAGTGCGGAATTTGCATTCCTGAATTTTTTGGGCGTGCTCGTTGGAAAGGCGATAGTGTTCCATCCAGCTGCCGACGGGATCCGGCAGGTGTGTGCGGCAGGCGATGCCGACGTATTTCCAAAGTTTTTCCAGGTTGTTTTCTTCGTTCGGAAAAACCAGGTCTGCCCATTCCTGATCCGGCACCATAATCATGCCGAAGGTGCATTGATTGCGGAACATAAAGCGGTTGGCGGGGTGCAGCAGCCGTTTGAAAGCCGCACCTTCTTCCACCACCAGTTTCGGGTCTACCGCGCTGTATTCATCCCCGTGCACGTGGTACAGGTTAATCATCGCCGCACGGTTGTCGATGAAGTGTTGTTTGATGTTGAGGTAAAATTCCGGCGGGTTTACCAGTGTTTCTTTTTCGCAATATTTGTATCGTGCGATTTTGACCCGCGGATCCGTATAGGTGACGTAGACGTCTTTTGCGCCTTGTTTTAACGCTTCTTCCGTCAGGATTGCCGCAAAATCTGCCAGATCGACAGGGCAATTCAGTTCCACCAATTGCCCTTTTTGCAGAGCGACGCCAGCGCCGAGAATGACTTTGGCATATTTTAATTGTTCTTCTTTTATGCTCATTACAAACTCCTTCTTTCGCCGAAGCGAACCGTTTTCTTACGTTTAGTATAAAATATTTTCGGCTGCTTTGCAAGGTGTATTTTCAGTTTTTTCCGTATCCTGCGTCGTCCCGGTGTGGGGCGGGCGGATCCCAAGGCGGAAAGAGAGGACGGCAGGGTGCGAAACGCAAGAAAGATTTTACCGGAAAGGGGGGGAAAGAACTTGCTTCCGCGACGGAAGAAGCGTATAATGAAACCGCAACGGGGAAACCCGAAAAAAAGAATAAAATAAGGAGAGGGAACAGTATGAATCTTAGGGTTCGTAGAAAAGTGTCGGTATGGCTCCTGGCCGTGCTGACCGTTTTTGCAACGGTAATGCTTTCTGCCTGCGGGGATCCCGCTGTGAAAAGCGTTTCCGTTTCGAAAGGCTGTACGCCGAAAACGACGTATTACGTCGGCGAAACGATAGATGTTTCCAACGTGACGCTGACCGTAACGTATGAAGACGACTCGACGGAAGAAATTTCGTTTGCAGAGGGAAACGACGCAGAGAAAAAAGGTTTTACGTATGATTTGTTCGGCGTTGCCCTGACAACGGAACATACAAAAGTGACGTTTACCTATCGCGACGTACAGGTGAGCCTGCCGATTTCGGTAGTGAAAAGGGATACGGACGCGCCGAATGCCGCCGATATCGTGTGCAAAGGCGTGGACGGAACGATCACGATTCAGGCACCGGAAGGGACGGAGTTCTCTTTGGACGACGGGGCATGGCAGAAAGAGAAAACGTTTGCAAACCTCACGAACGGGCAGGAATATCGCGTGACGGTGCGTTATGCCGAAACGGCACAGAAGACCGCCAGCGCCGGTACGGAAGTGAAGGTTATGGTGAAGGGTTCTCAAACGGCAATTGAAGCCGCAAGCGTAAAATGCATCAAGAGAACTTCGCATCAGGTGCAGTTTGAAAGTATCCCCGGGGCGGAAATCCGCCGGTCGGACGTATGGGTGATCGATTACCCGTGGCCGGCGTTCTATGCGCTGGATCCGAATACGGAGCATCATTTCTTTGTGCGCAGAAAGGAAACCGCAACCCTTTGGGCTTCGGAAGAGACGGAAATCGTTGTGAAGACGAAGGGCGCGCAAACGGATATTCCGAAAGATAAAGTCAGCATAGCGCGGGACGGCAGAACCGTTACGATGACGGTCAGCGGGGTTTCCGAAACGTTGGAATACATCGCCTATCGCGTAGGCGGGGGCTGGTCCAGCGGCTGGCAGGCTTCGAACACCTTTGAATTGCCGGAAATCGGACCGAAGTATACGTTTGAAGTGCGCAAGGCCGGCGGAGAGGAATTAGATCCGTCCAACACGGTAATGAAGCAGTTGGATACCGCACGGACGGTGCAAAGCCCGATCCCTGCAGGTGCTTTCTCGTTAGGCTGCCCGTCGCCCACAAGCATTCTGGCGCAGTTCAGCAAGATGGACGCTTCCGAACTGGCCCGGATCGAATGCCGTCTGGATGACAGCACGGAATATCATTCTTTGCAGGGGAATTCCTACCTCTTTGAAGGGCTGGAGCCCGGTTCGACGCATACCGTGTATGCACATCACCGTGAGGACGATTACTACACCGCAACGGAAGAAGTTTCCATTACGATAACGGTTCCGAAGTACACGCAAGCGCGGCCGGAGTGCACCGTTCTGGACGTAACGTCTACCGGTATCACGGTGGCAGCGGTGGAAAATGCAGAATATTTTTGTTCCATCACCCATATCGGCGAACGGGATCCGAACAGCCTGACCTGGGTGGATTCGAACGTTATGGAAGGGTTGATACCCGATACCTATTACTTTGTTTACGTACGTATCAAAGGGGATGCAACGCACTATCCGTCGTCGTTTGCAGAGAAAAAGGTCCGGACCCTTGCTTCGCAGGAAATTGCGGGAGCCGTGACGGCAATCTGCAGTTACGACAGCATTACCGTCCTGGTGGAAGGAGCGGACATTTCGGCTTTGCAATACAGCCTGAACGGCGGCGAAACGTGGCAAACGGGCAATAACGTGTTTACGGATTTGCAACAGAGCACGGCGTATCGCGTATCCGTTCGTCTGAACAAAACCAGCACGGCGGACTATTCGCCTATTGTGACGATCGACGCTGCTACTTTGAAATATCAGGCAGCCATCGCGACGGAAGAGTTCACCGTTGTGGCAGAACCCGTTTCTGCAACGGTGACGTTTGCAGACTCTTTCACGGGCGAGGTCGAATACAGCAAGGACGGGGAAACCTGGACGGCAGCCGAAGACAAAACCATTCGGTTTACCGGCCTGACTCCGAATCGCAGTTATACGTTCTACATCCGGAGGCGCGGCTCCGAAACGCTTGCCGTTTCCGAAGCTACCTCGTTCGAAGTAACCACTCCGAAATATACTCAGGAAAAACCGGAACTGACGGACGAACCGGAAGTGACGGATAGCACCATTCGCGTAACTTACGTACAAGGGGCGGAATACAGCATTGACGGCGGCGAATACACGCTTTTGACGGATTCGAACAATGCAAATCGGTTTGAGGGTTTGCTGCCTCACTCCACGCACGTCATCCGCGTGCGTATGGCCGAAACGGAAACACACGCCGCAAGCGAAGCAGTCGTTTGCGAAATCACCACGCTGAAGCTGGAAACGAAGTTTTACGGCTGTATCGCTTCCGTAACTTACAGCGAGGTAAAATTGACGCTGATGCGCTCCGTTGAAGCGGGCAGAGTCGTGTTGTACCGCCAGGATGACGGCGAATGGACGACAAACAACGTGTTCAGCGGGATGCAGCCCGGGGAATCGCATCGGTATTCTGCCAAAGTGCAGGAGGACGAAACGCACTACGAATCCAACGAATGGACGAACCTGATTGCAACGGATCAACGGCCGGTAGAGGAAAAGAACGTCGCTTTGAAAGTGCAGAACGGCAAACTGACGGTGACCGTGCACGAAGAAGGCGTGTTCCAGTACGCTACGGAAGAACAGTATTCCGCCTTCGGATCTTCCAATGAGTTCACACTGGAAAGCGGCACGAAACGCGTGTACGTTTACGTAAGAAGAGCTCCGGATTACGATAATGGCGTGGAGCCGTCGGCTTACATCAGCCTGTCCCTTTCCATCAGCGGGGACGAAAAGATCGTATACAAAAACTATTCGTTCAGTGAGGATCCGCAAGCCGAATGGGAAGAAAACGGAAAGTACAAATATTTTAACTGCACCTTCCTGCAGGGCGTGCAATCCACCAAAAAAGGGGTGGACGTCACCTTTGAAAACTGCGTATTCTACGCGGCAAAACAAAACGGCGTGCAGGCCTGTGTTGCGTTGACGTCCGTTCAGAGCGTGATTCTTTACGGCGGAACCTATTACGGCACGGCAAGTGCGGAAAACGGCGACGTGGTATACGGTATTTTGTTGAACCTGTATAACACGACGGACGCAAATATTTCCATCAGCAACAACACGTTTGCTCTGCAGGCGCAGGACGGAAAAACGGCCGTTGCCATTGCCGTGGCAACACGTCTCGGCAGCACGGATCATCCTGCGGATGCCTGGGCAACCGATGCAACGGCAGGAACCGTGAAAGACGGAACGATCGAACTGAAAGAAAACAAGGTGGCAGACGGCTGCGATTGTGCAAATATCCTTCTGGGTGTGGCACCGCAGGGGGAAGATACGGAAGCAAACACCTCCACGGGGGATTTCTATCTTGTCTTCCGCGGCAACAGCTCGGCGTTCCTGGTATTTGAAAACTATCGTTTTGCCAAAGGAGAAACGGTAACGCCCAAACAAGTGGCAGCCGGGGCAGAAAAAACGTTCGGAAAAGGCCTCTAAACCTTTGGGGAAAAAGCGCTTTTCGTAAAACGGAAGGAAAAGAAATAAAAAACGACTCCGATGTTTCGGAGTCGTTTTTTTATTTTGTATTATTTCGTACCTTTATGCGGGGCAGGAGAGGTGCGGCAGACCCGAACGGACGTCGGGGCGCCTCTTCCTTGCAGGGTGCGCCGTTAAATTGCCCAGTTGCCGTCCTTAAAGATGGCGACTTCTTTTCCGTTGGCATCCGTCCCCACAATGCTGAGATCTTTCGTGCCTACCATAAAGTCCACGTGCGTTTTGCTGACGTTCAGGCCGTGTTCCATCAGCCATTCCGGGCTTTGACCGCGGCTGCCTTCCAGGCAGTTCGGGTACGCATTGCCGAGAGCCAGGTGGCAACTGCAGTTTTCGTCGAACAGGATGGTATAGAACAGGGTGTGCAGGTTGGAGAGGGGGCTGTCGTATTGTACGAGGGCCGCTTCGCCAAGATAGCAGGAGGTTTCATCCGCATTCAGGATGGCGGTGAGGGCATCCTTGCCTTCTTTTGCGTCGTAATCTACTACTTTACCATCCTTAAATTCAAACCAGAAGTCGTTAATCAGCCGGCCGTTTTCTACCAGCGGCATGCTGGAAACGACTTTGCCGTTTACCGTGAGGCGATCCGGTGCGGTAAAGATTTCTTCCGTCGGCAGGTTGGGGAAGAAGACTTGCCCCTTTTGCGGGAAGGTCATGCCGCCGCCGCTCCATTTGTGCCCTTCCGGCAGGCAGAAGGTGAGGTCGGTACCGATAGAGTTTGTGTAGTGCAGTTTTTTGAAGTTATATTCTTTCAAAAGTGCTCCGCGACGGCGCACGTTTTCGAGGTGCTGCCGCCAACTGCCGATCGGGTCTGCCTGGTCGCAGCGGGTTGCGATTGCAACCTTTTCCCAAAGTTTTTCCAGGTTGTTTTCTTCCCCGGGGAAGACGATATCCGCCCAGCCCTGATCCGGAATGCAGACGGAAGTAAACGTGCATTGATTCGGGAACATAAAACGATTTGCGGGGGCAAGCAGGGCTGCCGTGGCCTGTTGTGCCATGGCAACGCGGCGCGCATCCACGCCTTCCATTTCGTTGGTGCGTACCAGGTTCATCGTAACAAGGGCTGCACTGTTGTCGATGAAGTATTTCCGCATGTCGTAACGGAAGGAGGGGGGATTCTTCAGTGTTTCTTCGCTGGCATAGGTGTAGCGCAGTTTGTTGATTTCCGCATCCGTCCAATCGATGTACACGTCCTTCGCGCCCATCTGATAAGCTTCTTCCGCAACGATTTTTGCAAAGTCCGCCGCAGCCACCGGGCATTGCAGCAAAACGAGTTGACCTTCTTTTACGTCTACGCCGGCACCGAGAATCACCTTGGCGTAGTTTTGTTTCATTTTTTGAATATCCATAATATCTCCTTTCCGGGTTAAATGGCCCAATTGCCGTTACGGAACAGCGGAACTTCTTTTCCGTCGTGTGTAATGCCTACAATGTTCAAATCCTCGCTGCCTACCATAAAGTCCACGTGTACGCGGCTGACGTTTACGCCGTGTGCCGCCAGTTGTTCGTCCGTCACGCCGATGCCGCCTTTTACGGTCTGCGGGATCGTAGTACCGATGGCAAAGTGGCAGGAAGCGTTTTCGTCGTACAACGTGTTCAAAAACAGCGTTTTCAGGTTGGAAATGGGGGAGTCGTGCGCAACCAGCGCTACTTCGCCCAGATACCGGGATCCTTCGTCTCCGCTGTGAATCAAAGCGTCCAGAGCCGCTTTGCCTTCTTTTGCGTCGTAGTTCACGATTTCTCCGTCCTTCAATTCAAACCAAAAATCTTTTACGATTTCGCCGCCTTGCACCAAAGGCATCGTAGCCACCAGTTTGCCGTTTGCACTGTATTTTGCAGGGGCCGTAAACACTTCTTCCGTGGGAACGTTTGCGTAGTATTTGGCACCGTTCTCCAACGTTTTTGCGCCGCCGCACCATTCGTGATCCTCTGCCAGATCCACCGAGAAATCCGTACCGAGGCTGTTTTTGTAGCGCAGGGTTTTAAAATGATAACCGTTCAGCAAAGCACTGCGTTTTTCCAATGCTTCCTGATGTTTTTGCCAAGCTTCCACAATGTCGAAATCGCCCACACGCACACTTTGGAAAATCATATCCCAAAGTTTTTCCATAGCGTGTTCGTCGTTGGGGAATACTTTCGCCGCCCACGAAGGATGCGGCACTGCCACAGCCGTCTGCGTGCAGAAATACAGCGGCATTTTGTTGTTGATTTCACGCAATTGCATGCGTGTTGCCATGCCGTTGACCTGTAATTTGACAGGGTCCATACCGGCATAAACTTGCGGATCCGCAGAAATAATCATGATGAAGGCTGCGCCGCGTTCCACCAGCCATTGTTTTTGCGTTTTCAAAAATTCCGGTGGATTTTTGAGTACGTCCACGTCCACATGCTGGAAGCGAATTTTGTTGAAATCGATGTCCAGCCAGTTCATCACGACTTCGCTTGCGCCCGCTTTGTACGCGCGTTCGGCAACGATACGGCCGAAATCCGCACAGGAAACGGGGCAGGAAATCTGCACGGGCTGACCTTCTTTCAAGCCTGCGCCGATGCGAACAATCATATCGGCGTATTTCTCTTGCTTCTGTTTGAAAGTTAATTGAGACATGCTTTTCCTCCGTTAGCATATTGATTGGTTTCATTGTAATACAAAACGGAGAAAAAGTCCATCGAACTGAAAAAAAAGAGGGGAAACTGTCGGGCGCTTCCTTTGGTTTGTCGATTGACAAACGCATAGGTAAACTTTATAATAGGCATAAGAAAAACCTAGGGGGAATTCGTATGACGAGACTCTGTCGCTCGCGCTATACTTGCTGTAAGTGCGGGGCCGAAGATACGTACGAGGTGATACTTGCCACGGATCAGCGCGGCAAGCCGGATTTGGATTTTCGCCCGCCGGAAAGTTATCGTTCTACCATGGAACAATGGTTGCAGCGCTGTGAAGCCTGCGGCTACGTAAACAGTTGCGTTGCCAGGGAAAACGGCGTGCCAGAAGACTTTGTGTTTTCGGATGCCGCTTACCACGAATTGCTGCGCAGGGAGGATCTGCCGCCGGTGGTGCATCGGTTTTTGCTGTACGCTGCGGAAATGGAATATCTTCAAAATTGGTACGAATGCATGCAGGCCTATCTGAGGGCTGCCTGGTATTACGACGATCTCGGGGAGGAGGGGAAGACGGAATCCCTGCGGATGCGGAACAAGGCGCTGGACGCTTTGGAAGAGATCCCTCCGGAAGATCCGCGCGCAGAGCGCATTCGGCTGCTGCGCCTGGATTTGTTGCGCAGAGTAAGGCTGTTTTCGCAAGCAATTGCTGAGTGCAAAAAACTGCAGACGGATCGAAACGAGCAAACGGCAAAAATCGCAACGTATCAATTAAAACTGTGCGTGCGCTACGATGACAAAGCACACTCCCAGGCCGAGGCGGATACCCTCCCGGAGGAGGCG
>CAKPYT010000016.1 GCA_934203075.1 uncultured Clostridia bacterium
CCTTGCCGGCAGCGGAGGAGAGAGGGGAGAGTAAGGGAAAAAGGGAGAAAAAAGGCGAAAAAAAGTTAAAAAAGATTGAAGAAAAAGATTGACATAGAAGATAGGTAGTGGTAATATATAAAGGCTGTCGACGACAGCAGGAAGCTTGAAAACAGAATAGAAGTACAATTAAACACAGTCAATTTAAATTTTAGCCAGCGGTTCGGAAACGAACCGATGTATGAAAGTCAGTATTAAACTTAAGAGTTTGATCCTGGCTCAGGACGAACGCTGGCGGCGTGCTTAACACATGCAAGTCGAACGAGGTGTAGCAATACACCTAGTGGCGGACGGGTGAGTAACACGTGAGCAACCTGCCCTATACAACGGGATAACACAGAGAAATTTGTGCTAATACGGTATAAGACCACAGCGAGGCATCTCGCAGGGGTAAAAGCTGAGGCGGTATAGGATGGGCTCGCGTCCCATTAGCTAGTTGGTAAGGTAACGGCTTACCAAGGCGACGATGGGTAGCCGACCTGAGAGGGTGATCGGCCACATTGGAACTGAGAAACGGTCCAAACTCCTCCGGGAGGCAGCAGTGGGGAATATTGGTCAATGGAGGAAACTCTGAACCAGCAACGCCGCGTGAATGATGAAGGTCTTCGGATTGTAAAGTTCTTTGAAGGGGAACGAAACAAATGACGGTACCCCTAAAACAAGCCACGGCTAACTACGTGCCAGCAGCCGCGGTAATACGTAGGTGGCAAGCGTTGTCCGGAATGACTGGGCGTAAAGGGAGTGTAGGCGGTCTGCTAAGTTAGAAGTGAAATCCCGAGGCTTAACCTCGGAACTGCTTTTAAAACTGGCGGACTTGAGTGATGGAGAGGTAAATGGAATTCCTAGTGTAGCGGTGGAATGCGTAGATATTAGGAGGAACACCAGTGGCGAAAGCGATTTACTGGACATTAACTGACGCTGAGGCTCGAAAGCGTGGGGAGCAAACAGGATTAGATACCCTGGTAGTCCACGCCGTAAACGATGGATACTAGATGCAGGAGGTATCGACTCCTTCTGTGTCGTCGCAAACGCAATAAGTATCCCGCCTGGGGAGTACGGCCGCAAGGTTGAAACTCAAAGGAATTGACGGGGACCCGCACAAGCAGCGGAGCATGTGGTTTAATTCGAAGCAACGCGAAAAACCTTACCAAGACTTGACATCGCATGAAAGACTTAGAGATAAGAGGTTCCGTAGCAATACGGACATGCAGACAGGTGGTGCATGGTTGTCGTCAGCTCGTGTCGTGAGATGTTAGGTTAAGTCCTGCAACGAGCGCAACCCTTATGAACAGTTGCCAATATTAAGTTAGGAACTCTGTTCAGACTGCCGTTGAGATAACGGAGGAAGGTGGGGATGACGTCAAATCATCATGCCCCTTACGTCTTGGGCTACACACGTGCTACAATGGCTATTACAAAGAGCAGCGAACCTGTAAAGGCAAGCGAATCTCAAAAAGGTAGTCTCAGTTCAGATTGTGGGCTGCAACCCGCCCACATGAAGTCGGAGTTGCTAGTAATCCCGAATCAGCATGTCGGGGTGAATACGTTCCCGGGTCTTGTACACACCGCCCGTCACGCCATGGGAGTTGGGAGTACCCGAAGTCAGTGACCTAACCGCAAGGGAGGAGCTGCCTAAGGTAAGACCGATGACTGGGGTGAAGTCGTAACAAGGTAGCCGTATCGGAAGGTGCGGCTGGATCACCTCCTTTTAGGGAGTAGGAGAAATCCTACGGTCGACGCGTAGAGATACGTGAAAAGAGAGAGTCGGCTCTCGAGAGAAACCGACGAAACACAAAAGAAAGTGTTGAAAGTACGTCTATTCTGTAGCAAGCAACCGAATCATCCTTACGGATGATTTTTTTTTGTCCTTTTTTCCTCGTCTTCCCAAAGTTCCGGCCTCCGGCCTCTTTTCCGATCCTTCCCGCCTCCTCCCCCCAAGAATCCAAGCCCCCCTCAAGAATCCGGTTCCCCAAGAAAACCTCTCCCAAAAAGGAGGACGGATTTCCGAAGCAGAAAAAATTGAAAAAAACTTGAAAAAATTCAAAAAAGTGCCGACGAAACAGTTTACAGAAACAGAAATGGAATATATAATAAGCACGCATTTTAGAGAGAGGTGCCTTATGGGAAAAATTCATTATATTAAATGCCCCAGATGTGAATTGAATTATATTGACGCACGTCAGGATATGTGCGATGTTTGTAAAGAAGAATTAGGAAAACCGATTAACGAACCGTACGAAGAAGAAGAAAGGGAACTTTGTCCCCTCTGCAAACAGAACTACCTGAACTACGGGGAAGAGATTTGCGAACAGTGCGCTTCGGAAAAGGCCGAAAACCCAGAAGAGGATGAAGGCTGGCGCAACTATCTGGACGAAGAAGACGTCGTGGACGAGGAAGAGGACGAAATGCTGCCGCTGGAAGGGCTGCAGGATGAAGAACTGAACGAAGTTTACGACGAGGAAGAAAAGGATAGTTATACCGGAGAGAACACTTCTGCTCAGGAAAAGTATCAGGACGACTTTGAAGACGTTTTCGTGGACGATTACGACGAGGACGAAGAGGACGAAGAAGACGAAAACGAAGACGACGAAGAGGACGAGGACGACGAATAAAAGAACGAGAATATTTCGGATCGAAACAAAAAAGCGACTGCGGTCGCTTTTTTTTTGTTTCGAAATCGTTTGCGGCAATTTCTACGGCTAAAACGGCGCCAAGCGGGAATAATGCTATTATGAGAAAAAAGACGATGGACGTACAGGAAATTAAAAACAAAATTCTTTCTCTCGTCGGGACGGAGTTGAAAGTGCGGTATAATAAGGGGCGCAACCGTATCGTGCAGTATCGAGGAGTGATTACGGAGGTATACCCTTGCGTATTTGTGGTAAAGGTGCGGGACGAAGTGTTCGAAACGCTTACGTGTTCGTATCAGGAAGTGCTTTGCGGGGAAGTGCGTTTTTGTTTGCCAAAGTTGGTATAACGCCGGGGAGCGGGGCATAAGATACACTGTTATTGAAGCGAAGAGGGGGTATCGTATGAAACCGATGTATCAAAGCGTTTCGGCGGATCGTAATTGTTTTTTAGAGAACACACAGGTGGTGTTGCAGGTGAAAATCGCAACGAAGGACCTGCAGGTGGAGCGCGTGTTGGGCGTGCGTTGCACGGCGGACGTTACCTCCTACGAATGCCTGGAGGGCAGCGTCGTTTTTTTAGGCAAAGCACATTATAAATTATTGGTCTGGGGCGACGGGCGAATGGAGAGCCTGAACTATCATGCAGACTTTTCGGATAAGATCGAACATCCGTCCCTTACGCCGCAAAGCAAGCCGGAATTTCGCGTGCAGCCGGTAGACGTGCGTATTCGCAGCGTTTCCGACGGCGAAATCGTGGTGGATAGCGTACTATCGGTGGATTTGTATCAAACGGAAAGAACTTCGGCCGACGTGCTGACGGATTGCGAAGAAGTGTGCTGCAAGCACGCGCCGCAAAGAACCTATACGCAGAGAAAAATCGAAGGGCAATTCGAAACAGAATATCGTGCAGCATTGCATAAGGACGTGTCGAAAGTTTTGTTTGCCGAAAGCGGTGTGGATATCACTTCCGTTTCGACACAGACGGATAGCGTCCTCCTTGCGGGCAGTACTTATACCTATCTGGCCTTTTTGACGCCGGAAGGAGAGATCGAAACGGAGATTTTCGAAGTGCCGTATACGGAAGAAGTTTCTGCCGTCGGCGCTACCACGGAAAGTGTCGCAAACGTTTTTGCAAGAACGGACGGAACGAAAGTACAGTTGGACCTCGGAGAGAATACGTCGACGTTGTCCTTCCAGGTGAAGGTGGTGGTTTCCGGACGTGTCACCCTGACCTGCCCGGTAGATTCGGTGGAAGACGCCTACAGCCTGACGCACGGTATTTCTTTGGAGACGCAGACACTGGAAAGTACCCGAAACGTGACCTTTCTTTCCGTAGCGGGCAAGGCAGAAGGGAATGTGGAAGTAGAAGAAGCGCTGATCGGACAACGGCCTTCGAGCTTTTTGAACCCCTGTGTGACGGTGGTGGAAGCCAAACCGTTTGAGAACAGCGTTGTGACGGAAGGTGTTTTGACCGGATACGTGGTTTACGGCGGAGAACAGCCGCAAAGCGTCCCGGCGGAAATTCCTTTCCGCATCGTGTCGGAAGTGCAGGACGTCACACCGACGTGTCGGGTGGAAGCAACGGGCACGGTGACCGACGTCGTATGCCGTAAGGGGGTAAACGGGGCGGAAATCGTTGCCGTGATGAAATTGCAACTGAACGTATCCTGCCCGGAACAGACGGTCGTTGCGACGGATTGCATTTCCGGAGAGGAAAAAACACCTTCCGGGGCGGCAATCGAGGTGTTCTTCGGCAGAAAGGGGCAAACGCTGTGGGAGGTTTGCAAAACGTTGAATGCGACGGAGGAGGAGATTCTGGAGTGTAATCCGTCTCTGCAGTTACCCCTGCAGGGTGGCGAACGCATTCTGATTTACCGTAAAGCTTAAGAAAAACGCCTTAGTGCTTGCGAAAACAGAAAAAATAGGGTATGATGTTAAGAAACATTATACCCTTTTGAGGTTTTCATGAAGCGCCTTGGCTGTAAAATTAACGCAAAACTGAATCTTTCGCTGAACGTATTCCCGAAGAGGGAGGACGGGTTTCACCCTGTGGAAAGCGTGGTGGCAAGCCTGAACATCAGCGACGTGGTGATTCTTTCGCAAAGAAGCGATCGGCGTGTGTTTGTGAATATGAACACGCATAAAATCACCGAAAAAAACACGGCTTTGCGCGTGGCAAAACTGATGGTGCGAACCTACGACTTGCCGGGTGTGGACATTTTTTTGCATAAGACCATTCCCGTCATGGGCGGGCTTGGCGGTTCGTCTGCGGATGCTGCCGGCACCATGGCGGCACTTGCCAGAATGTATCGCCTGCCTTGGAACGAAACGTTTTACTCTATCGCAAACCAGATCGGAAGCGATATTTGCTATATGCTGAAGGGTGGTTTTGCTACGCTTTCCGGCAGGGGCGAAAAGGTGGAGCCCTTTCCGGCGGACGTGACGCTTCCGTTGGTGATGGTAAAACCTTCGAAAGGTCTTTCCAGTGCAAGGGTATACGAGCAGTTCGATGCCATGGAAACCCCACCCGTGTTATTGGATTGTTCCGCATTGCGGCAGGCTCTGCAGGCGGGAGATATGCAAGGAATCGCAGAGAACATCGGCAACTCTTTGCAGGATCCGGCGTGCGTGTTGTATCCGCAGTTATGCACCAGTATCGGGCATCTGCAGCGTTTGCCGGTGCGAAAAGTCTGGATGACGGGAAGCGGAAGTTGCCTCTTTTTGCTTTGCTATTCGGTGGATCAATCCAAAGAAATCGTAGAGCGGCTGCGTAAATTCGGCATTTATGCAAAGTATTGCCGCACAGAACAGAACGGATTGACCTATCTGGAAGAATGAGAAAACATTTTGGAGAATTTCCGCCTTCGACGCAAGCGTCGGTTCCGAATCGGGCCGTTGCTTGAAGTTTTCGATACGGGAAAACCGAAAAAGAAACAGAAACGAAAAACCAAAAGCGCAAAACCGAAAAGTTTTTGCGCTTTTTGCGTATCGTCCCGCAAGAATGCGTCAATACTGAAACTACAATACGGAAACAATCGGGATGCGAGGTGTAGTATGAAAAAGGGTATCATTCTTGGGATCGTCTTTCTTTTGGCTATCTGCTTTTTGTTGCCGCAACAACAGCCGCAATCGGAATTTTTAAGGATACATATTCGGGCGAACAGCAACGACAAGACGGATCAAGCCGTAAAATACCGCGTGAAGGAAGCCGTTGTAAACTATCTTGCTCCGTTTCTCTCCACGTGTGCGGACAAGGAGCAGGCCCAGCGCACGGTAGAACTGCAGGCAGAAGGAATCCGTGCCGTGGCAGAGCAGGTGTTGAAGGAGAACGGATTCTCTTACGGGGCAAAAGTGGAATTGAAGACGGAATCCTTCCCCACCCGCAGTTACGACGGGTTTGTTCTGGAACAGGGGGTATACGATGCCCTCATCGTGTCGCTTGGCAGCGGAACAGGGGATAATTGGTGGTGCGTGGTGTATCCTCCGTTGTGCTTTGTCGGCGGAGAGTTAAACGGAAGCAATCGGATACGATACAAATCCAAATTGTTGGAATTGATTGAAAAGTTTCGTGCGGGGACAGAGAGCTAGAAGGAAGCGGAAAAGATCCGCTTCCTTCTTTGCATTTTTCGAGGCGCAGGATACCGACGGTGAATCTCAAACGGAAGAGAATCCTGGTCGGGACGGAAAAAAGAAACCCGCGCGGGAAAGAACCGGCAATTGCCGAAAAGTTTGTGCTTGGCGCTGCGGGGCGGGTGTCGGCCCCGCGGTTTTTTCTGCCGTATTCGGGGGAAAAGAATCGGCAAGAACACGCGAATATTTGCAGAACGAGTCCTTTGTTCATAAAAGAGGAGCAACTGCACACACTGCATAAAAAAGGAGGAACTATGAAAAAGCGAAGGATTGTTGTGGTGCTGATTGCGCTTTTCCTGCTGTGCGGTGTGACCGTTTCGGTGGCGCAGGCAGCGACGATCAAGCAAGGCGCAAAAGGCGCACAAGTAAAAGAAATTCAGCAGAAGCTGAAGAACTGGGGATACTATTCCGGCGCGGTGGATGGAGTATTCGGAGCACAAACGAAAAAAGCGGTGCAGTATTTCCAACGGAAAAACGGCCTGACGGCGGACGGTATCGTGGGCAAAGCCACGGCGGATAAACTGGGGATACGGCTTTCCTCTTCCGGAACGACGGCGAACCAGAACGGAAGCGGCGACTTGTATCTTCTGGCACGCTGTATTTACGGGGAGGCGCGCGGCGAACCGTACACAGGAAAAGTGGCGGTAGGCGCAGTGATTCTGAACCGCGTAAAGAGCAGCAGTTTTCCAAATTCCGTATCCGGCGTGATTTATCAGAAGGGTGCGTTTGACGCCGTCAGCGACGGGCAAATCAATTTGGGTACGAACGACGAGTGCCTGCGTGCTGCGCAGGACGCGCTGAACGGATGGGATCCGACGTACGGCTGCATTTATTATTATAATCCGAAGACGGCAACGAGCAAATGGATTTTATCGCGTAAGATCGTTGTGACGATCGGCGCGCACGTCTTTTGTTTGTAGGAGGTAGTATGAAACAGAGAATTGCAATTACGGCGCTTGCCGTGCTGTTGGTAATCAGTAGCGGGCTTGCCGTGTATTTCGGCATACAGCTTTCTACCAGAGAAACGTTTCCCGAGGGGAAGAGTGCCAGGATGCTGGAACAAACGTACGAGCGCAGTTTCGAGGAGTTGAACGACGCCCTGAAAAATACGGAAATCAATTTGAATAAGGTAAATGTCGCAAGCGGCAGTTATACGCAGGGCGAATATCTGGCAGAACTGGTGACGCTGACGGATCGTGCGGCGGCTTGCCTGGAGACGCTGCCGTTTGACACGTTGGAAAAACCAATGAAGTTTTTGAACCAATTAAACGATCTTTCGAGCACTCTGTTGCGGCAATTGCGCGGAGGAGACAGCATTACGGAGGAGCAGCGCGAAATGCTGAAACAACTTGCTCCTTCTGCAAAACGGTTTCGGCAAGGGGTGGAGGAAGCCTGTGAGAAGTTTTGCGAAACGGGCGTGCTGGAAACGCTGGGACTGCAGGATAATTTCGTGCTGGCAAAGTTTGAACAGATGAACCACAATGCATTCGATTATCCTCAGCTGGTGTATGACGGTCCGTTTGCAGATCAGAAACAGCAGAAAGCCCCTCTGCGTGGCGCATGGATGCCGCAATCCGCCGTGGCAGAACAGGTGCGTACTTTGCTGAATGCAGATGACGTGCGATACCTGCAGGAGATTACGGACGATAAAGTGGAAGCGTATCAGTTTGAAGTGACGAAAGGCGAGGAAACCTTCTCGGTACAGACGGCGAAGGACGGGCAAATTCTGATGCTGAACGCCTTTTCTGCGGCAACGGAGGAACAGGACGTTTACACCAAAGAGGATTGCGAGCGTATCGCAGGGGAGTTCTGCCGGGCGCTCGGGTACGACGCGGAACCGAATTGGGTCAGCAAGCCTCTGGAACATTGTTTTTATGTGAACTGTACCGCTAAGGAGAACGGCGTGGATTTGTATCCGGATATGGTGAAAGTGTTGGTGTGTACGCAAAGCGGAAAAGTTCGTGCCTTTGACGGATTTTCTTATTACGCAAACCACAAGGAAAGATCACTTTCTCTGCCGGAGGTGCCGGCGGACCCGTCTGCATTGGTAGGGAAAGATCTTTGCGCAAAAAGTCTTTCGTTTGCCGTTGTTCCGGACGGGCAGAAAGAACGTTTTTGTTACGAAATTCTGTGTGAAGGAAAAGAGGCGGACTTTATTGTGTACGTGGACGTTGCAACAAACGAGGAGTTTGAAATTTTCCAGGTCATAGAAGACGAAGGCGGTTTTACCGTGATGTAACGTTGCGGCAAAACGATAGAATTCTGCCCCGTTAAAGGCGAAATTTGCCGGGCAGACCAGAAAGGAACCCGTAAAACGGGTTCCTTTTATTTTGCGGAGAGGAAGTCCGGCAAGCGCGCGAGGGCTTTTTCGACTTTTGTTCCGAAAAAAACCGGGAAGAAGACGGGAAAGAAATCTTGGCGGGGAGGGGCAACCGAAAAAAGGGAGGTAAACGAAGAAATAGGGTGTTTTGAAAACGTATTTTGCGGGAGAGAAAAATACAGACAGCGCGGTACGGAGAGGGAGCCGGCAAAAGAACTTTCGGCAGAAGAAGAAGTGGGGGCAGACGACGGCAAAACAAAACGCGCGTAGCGCATATTCTTTGGCAAAAGGCAGATACTAATTGCGATATGAAAGTTTTACGAGTGATTTTAGCTGTGTTATGTTGTCTCGGAATTGGTCGGGGCCCCTGCGTGGGCCAGGCTGCTTCCGTAAATGCAAGGCCTTTGCCGTTTCCTCCGCTGCAGGAAAGCGCAGAGGAACGGACCTATGCGGAAGCGGATCTTTTGGACGATCTCGGAGAATTGTTTTTTCCTTCCGCACCCATCGAGACGCTGCCCCGTGTGACGCTTGGCGGAACGCCGATCGGCATTGCCTTGGAAAACAAAGGGATCACGGTCGTTGGGGTAACGGAAGTAATCAGCAACGGCCGGAAGCGTTGCCCCGCATTGGAGGCGGGCATTGCGCTGGGGGACGTGATTCTTACGTTAAACGGCGTATCGACCGACAACGTGCAGATTCTTTCCCGCATCGTTGCGGAATCGCAGGGGGAGAAACTCTCCGTAGAGTTTTTGCATGCGGGGGTTCGGAAAGTTTCCGAAATCCTGCCGCAAAAGGACGATGCGACCGGTGCTTATCAACTGGGCATTCAGGCAAAGGAGAACAGCAGCGGAATCGGCACGTTGACGTTCACGATGCAGGACGGTTCGTTTGCTTGCCTGGGGCATCCGATCTGTGATGCAAAAACGGGGCAGGCAGTGCGAATCAGCGGGGGAAAGGTGTACGCCAGCACGATTTTAGGCGTCAAAAAGGGCGAACGGAATCAAGCCGGCGAATTGCAGGGTATTTTTACGGATCGTACGCCGCTTGGCGACGTGTGGGAAAATCAAAAATTAGGCGTATACGGGAAATGGTACCGTGCCCCGGGCGGCCGAAGCATTGCCCTGGCCTCCGTAGGGGAAGTGGTGCCCGGCAGAGCGCAAATCTATACCACGGTGGAAGGGCAAATCCCCGCCTGGTACGATGTGGAAATCGTAAAAGCCACTCCGCAGCGAGAAGCGGACGATAAAGGGCTGATTCTTACCGTAACGGATCAACGCCTGCTGGAGAAAACGGGCGGCATCGTGCAGGGGATGAGCGGCAGTCCGATCGTGCAAAACGGAAAATTGGTGGGAGCGGTCACACACGTGTTTTTGAACGCTCCGACGCGCGGCTACGGGGTATACGCACAATGGATGTACCGCCAGCTGCAGCGACTTGCCGAGACGGAACAAAACGCAGCCTGACAAACGTCCGGGAGGATTACGAAACAGAAAAACCGAAGGACGCAGCGGTTCTTCGCCAAAAGAAAAACACACGATTCCCGAAAGCGGGGCGTGTGTTTTCTTTTGACTTTTTGCAGAAAGTCGCGGGTCGCTTTTGGCGGGCGCGGCGTTTTTAAGGAGGGGCTTTTCGCTTTGTTTTCACGTTCTTTTGCGAGCGCGAGGAAAAGCGGGGCGGGTTCTATTGCACGGAGAAGTTGCATATGCTAGACGGAGGTGCAAAGATGGATTGGAAAGGCTCTTTACAATTGTTCTGGCAGGAGTGGAAAAGTATCTTTTGCGGATTTCGTCGGCAGATGATCCTCGCAATGGCAGCTTTCTGCATCTTCTTTACCGTCGGGTTGTTTACTCCTTGCCAAAAACTGTTTTTGTGCGGGGTGGATGGCTTTTTTGCACTGACGCAGGCAAGTCTGTTTCTTCCTGCGTTCTGGAAGTTGTTCTGGTGCTCTTTGCTTTGGAGTTGCCTCGTTGCGGTATGGCTGCCCAGCCGCCTGGCTGCCGTCGGATGGGGGATCGGTGCGTTCCGTGCGCTTTGCCTTGGTTGGGCGTGCGGTTGTCTGGTTCGGTTTAGTTTTTGGACGTGTTTCTGTTTGGCGCTTCACGGCGGGGCCTGCGCTTTTGGGCTTTGTTTACTGCAGGGGGCATGTAAGGAGGAATTACATCAACCGCCCGGGGACATTTTTCGTAATATCGTGCGGTACCGCACGGCATATCTTTTGTATCTCGGCGTGCTGACGGTGGTAACGTTACTTTTTACGTTCTTTCTGATGTTCGTTTTGCCGTTGGATCTTTCTGCCTTGTGAAATTGATTTTTGCAAACGTAAGGCGATAACGAAGAACGAACGTTCTTGCTTTTTCGCCGAAGACGATCGGACGGATCCCCGCGGCCTTTGGCTCGGGCAAGGATCCGTCCGCTTTTTTTCAAAAAAACGGCACCCGTTTTCTCTTTCCGAGGGAAACGGGTGCCGTTTGGTTTATTTTTTTGCTTGCTTAGAGGTGTGTATTCTTTATTTCGCGGGAACGCACACACAAGGCACAGCGGCACAAAGTCTTCGCCCAAAATACTAGGAAGGGTTCGTCGGTTCTTTCGAGGAAGATTTTTGCGGATATTTTTTGGAAGCGCATTCCGAAAGCAAATACTCGATTTGTCCGTTGACGCTGCGAAAATCTTCTTCCGCCCAGGCCGCTATTTTCTGATAAAGCGAGGGGGAGAGTCGCAGCAAAATACTTTTTTTCTCTTCTTTCATTAGTAAATGCTTCCGCTGTTTACGATGGGTTGCGCATCTTTATTGCCGCACAACACAACCAGAAGGTTCGAAACCATCTGGGCTTTGCGTTCGTCGTCCAATTCTACCACGTTTTTATCGCTGAGTTGCTGCAGAGCCATTTCCACCATGCCAACAGCGCCTTCCACGATTTTTTGTCGAGCCGCAATGATGGCCGTTGCCTGCTGCCGCTGCAGCATTGCCGCGGCGATTTCCGGAGCATAAGCAAGGTGAGAAATGCGAGCGTCCATAATTTCGATTCCTGCCATTTCCACGCGGGTCTGCAAATCTTCAATCAGAATGCGGGAAATTTCCTGGCTGGAGCCGCGCAGAGATTTTTCATCGTCTTCGCCTACGTCGTAGGGGTATTGTCTTGCTACCTGACGGATGGCCGCATCGCACTGCGTGCTGATAAAGTCGGTGTAGCTATCCACCGCAAATACGGCACGTGCCGTGTTGACAATACGCCAGATCACCACAACGCCGATCTCGATGGGGTTCCCGTCCGCATCGTTGATTTTTTGTTTGTCGTTGACCAATGTCATGGCACGCAGGCTCAACTTCTTTCCGCCGGAAGACATGGAAACGTTTCCGTCCTTGGAGACTTGCATTGCCACGCTTTTGCCGTTCACGGCCGAACAGAACGGGTTCACCCAAAAGAAACCGTTGGTTTTCAGAGATCCGTAGTATTTTCCGAACAGCGTCAATACCAGAGCCTCGTTCGGCTTCAGTATTTTCAGGCCCGCAAGCAAAATCAGGCAAAAGAAAAACAAGGCCATCCCGCCGAAACAAAGCGCGCCCTCCGGCAGAAAACCTTCTTTGCCTTCGGTCAGAATGCCGCCGATTACGCTCATCGCAATGCCGCCGATCATCCCCAGAATACCGAGAATCAGAACCAGCCAGCCGGACGCCGGATGAATTTCTTTTTCCTGAACGGATTGTCTTAACGTCATATCAATTTTTCCTCCCAACAATTATGATATCATTATTATATCATATTGATTTCGTCTGTCAAGAATTTCGAAAAAAAAGACCGCAGGAAAGCAGCGTTTTTTCGGGATTGTGAAATTTAGGAGTTTTGTTTTTTCGTGCGGAAAGAGGGGCGTCCCCGGCGAAACCTTTTGTACAAAACGGCCTCTGGATAGATTTTGTCGTGATCCAAAAGAGAGGGAGCGCGCGCGGCGATGTTTTGGAGAGAGAAAGAAGGAGAATACATTTGCGGCCTTGTCGAAAGGACCCGAAACGTGTCGGATTTTGGCATAAAAGAAAGGGGAGATCCGTATCGTATACGGGAGGAAAGGACGATGGATCTTACGGAACGTGTGTTGGCGTTTGCCTCTTTTACGATACGACAAGGCAGTACGGTGCGGGAGACCGCAAAAGCGTTTGGGGTTTCCAAATCGACCGTACATAAAGATTTGACGATGCGTTTGCCGCAAATCAGTCAAAGACTCTACCGGCAGGTGCAGGAAGTGTTGCAGTTTCATTTAAGTGTGCGGCATTTGCGGGGCGGCGAAGCAACGCGAAAAAAATATCTGGCGGCGAAAAAGGGCAAAAACGTTTAGCGGCTGCAAACTTTGTGCCGCAGGAAAGGGGAACTGAGTTTTACAATGACGAGCGCAGGGAAGCAGGAGAAGAAACGGCGGGAGAATACGCAATCGGTTTGCGGATTGACAGTTCTTTTGCAAGATATTATAATAAAGACCGCAAAGACCAAAGAGGAAAAGAAACGCATGAGTACACTAAGAGATTTAAAACCGGGGCAAAGCGCCGTCATTACGCAAGTGGGCGGAGAAGGGGCATTGCGCCAGCACTTTTTGGATATGGGCGTAATTCCCGGAGCAACGGTGACTTTGATGAAGTACGCGCCGATGGGAGACCCGATGGAATTGAGAATTCACGGGTACGAGTTGACGCTGCGGTTGGCAGACGCTCAGCAAATCGGGGTGAAGGAAATCTGCGAGGCCAAGGCGGAGGCGCGCATCCCGCGGGAGACTAAAGAGACGCTGCACCCGGGGCTTGGCGAAGGCGGAAAGTATCACGTACAATGCGGAACCCCTTTGCCGAAGGATGCAACGCTGACGTTCGCCCTGGCGGGCAATCAGAACTGCGGAAAAACGACGCTGTTTAACCAACTGACGGGTTCGAATCAACACGTGGGGAACTTCCCCGGCGTGACGGTAGACCGCAAAGAGGGGGCAATCAAAGGCTTTGCGGATACGCTTGTGGTGGACTTGCCCGGCATTTATAGCCTTTCGCCGTACAGCAGCGAGGAATTGGTTTCGAGGCAGTTTATTCTGAACGAAAAACCGACGGGAATCATCAATATCGTAGACGCAACGAACATCGAAAGAAATCTGTACCTCACCATGCAGTTGATGGAGTTGGACGTGCCGATGGTGCTGGCCTTGAACATGATGGACGAGGTTCGCGGCAACGGCGGCACGGTGGACGTCAACGCCATGGAAAGTTTGCTGGGGATTCCCGTAGTGCCGATTTCCGCAGCGAAAAACGAAGGGGTGGACGAGTTGGTTCGCCATGCCGTGCACGTGGCACGTTTTCACGAGTGCCCGGGGCGCATCGATTTTTGCGATGAAAACGAACACGGCGGGGCCATGCATCGCTGTTTGCACGGCATTATGTATTTCATTCAGGATCACGCCAAAGCGGCGGGGCTGCCGCTGCGGTTTGCCGCAAGTAAACTGATCGAGGGGGATGCGGTGGTAGAAGAGGCTCTTCGACTGGATCCAAACGAGAGGGACGCCGTAGAGCATATCCTCGTGCAGATGGAAGAGGAGCGCGGGCTGGATCGTGCCGCCGCAATGGCGGAGATGCGTTTTTCGATTTTGCAGAAACTTTGCGATCAGACGGT
>CAKPYT010000017.1 GCA_934203075.1 uncultured Clostridia bacterium
GATCGATACTGTCCATCCGCATCAGTTTTTGATACTGCTTGACCAAAGCGTTTTTCGGTTCCGTTAAAATGCGCACCAACGCTTCTTCCGTCAGCGGCTGCAGCCCGACGACCACCGGCAGACGCCCTACAAACTCCGGAATCAAACCGAATTTGACAAAATCCTGCGGCTGCAGGCTTGCCACCAGTTTTTCTGCGTCGATTTCGCGATTGCCCTGCACGTCGCTGCCAAACCCGAGTGTTTTTTGATCCAACCTGGTCTGGACGATTTTATCCAGCCCGACGAACGCCCCGCCGCAGATAAACAAAATGTTGGTAGTGTCGATGGAAATCATTTCCTGCTGAGGATGTTTTCTTCCCCCTTGCGGAGGAACGTTGGCTACCGTGCTTTCCAAAATTTTTAGCAAACTTTGCTGCACTCCCTCGCCGGAAACATCCCGCGTGATGGAAACGTTTTCGCTCTTCTTGGCGATTTTGTCCACCTCGTCGATGTAAATAATGCCTCTTTGTGCCTTTTCAATGTTATAATCGGCGTTTTGAATCAGTTTCAGCAAAACGTTTTCGACGTCATCCCCGACGTACCCCGCTTCCGTAATGGTGGTTGCATCCGCCACGGCAAACGGCACGTCCAGAATACGCGCGAGCGTTTTTGCGAGCAGTGTTTTTCCGCTGCCCGTCGGCCCCAGCATCAGGATGTTGGACTTTTCCAACTCTACGTCGTCCGATTTCTTTTTTCGTTGTAAATTATCGTTGACCCTTTTGTAGTGATTATACACCGCTACGGACAAAATCTTTTTTGCCTGATCCTGCCCGACAACGTATTGATCCAACTTGGCTTTGATTTCCGCCGGTTTCGGTAAAGCAATTTCCTTTACCGGTTTTGCTTCCTGCTGACGGTCGATAATATCCGCACACAGCGCCACGCACTCGTCGCAGATAAACACCCCGTCCGGCCCCGCCACAAGCTGCTTGACCATACTTTTCGGTTTTCCGCAAAAGGAACAACAAAGTTCCGTCTTTTCCATATCCTTACCTTGCATAGAAGATGGTATCCACCAAGCCGTAGGCTTTGGCTTCTTCCGCCGTCATGTAGAAATCGCGATCGGCATCCGCCTTGATCTTTTCTACCGGTTGATTGCAGTTTTTCGCCAGAATGGCGTTCATCTTCTGTTTGATTTTTAAAATCTGTTCTGCCTGAATCGCAATATCGCTCGCCTGACCTTGCGCCCCGCCCAAAGGCTGATGAATCATGATTTCGCTGTTCGGCAATGCGTAACGCTTGCCCTTGGCACCGCTGGAAAGCAAAAATGCCCCCATGCTGGCAGCCAGCCCGACGCAAATGGTAGAAACATCACACTTGATGTAGTTCATCGTGTCGTAAATCGCCATGCCAGCACTGACACTTCCGCCGGGGCTGTTGATATACAGACTGATGTCCTTTTGCGGGTCGCGACCTTCCAGATAAATCAACTGTGCCACGATGCTGTTGGCCGTTGCGTCGTCGATTTCGCCGGAAAGAAAAATGATACGATCTTCCAAAAGACGCGAATAAATGTCGTAGGAGCGCTCTCCGCGATTCGTTTGCTCTACTACCATTGGGATAAGTCCACTCATAGTAACCTCCAAAATAGTGTATCCCGCAGATTCCTCCTTTATACCGCAAAACGCCGCAAAGCGGCGTGCGAATGCAAGAAGGTCTGCTCTTGCCGATTATTCGAAACGGTTGACGGATTTCAGATATGCCACCAACGATTCGGAAACTACCATGTTGACGATATAATCCATCTGACTGGGATTTAACGTTTTTGTGAACGCTTCCGTTTCCTGGTTCTGCTGTTTTGCGATTTCCGCAATTTTCGCGTCGACCTCTTCTTTCTTCGGTTCGATGTGCTCCGCTTTGATGATGGCTTCCATCACGAGACGGGTCTTCACCGTTTGCTGTGCGCGTTCTCTGTAGTTTTCGCGCAATTGCTCCATTTTGCTTTCGGTATACTTAAAGTAATCTTCCATGCGAATGCCCTGGTACATCAGCGTATACTCAAATTCCTGCACGTAGGCATCGATTTGCGTTTCCACCATTTCTACCGGAACGTTCACTTTGGAATTTTCTACCACTTTTTCGATTAAGTTGTTTTCATCCGTAACTTCGGCACGTTTTGCCGCCGCTTCCTTCAGCTCTTTCTTGATGTCCTTTTTTAATTCGTCCAACGTGTCGAATTCGCTGACGTCTTTGGCAAAATCATCGTTCAGTTCCGGCAATTCTTTCACACGGATTTCGTTTACGGTGCAAACGAAAGTAGCCTGTTTGCCCTTCAACTCTTCGCTGTGATAATCCTCGGGGAAAGTCACCTCGACGGATTTCGTTTCACCTTTCTTTACGCCGATCAACTGTTCTTCAAACCCGGGAATAAACGTATGGCTGCCGATCACGAGCGTTTGCTTTTGCGCCGTGCCGCCGTCAAACAGTTTACCGTCTACGGAGCCGCTATAATCCAGATTGATTTCATCGCCGTTTTCTACGGGACGATCCACCTCTACCATACGGGAGGCTTTGTCCTGACGAACTTTCAATTCGTTTTCCACGTCTTTTGCGCTGACGGAGACTTTCGTCTTTTTCAGAGTAAGATCTTTATATTGACCGAGTTCCACTTCCGGCTTCAGAACCACCGTAGCCTTGAACTTCACGCCCTTTGCGTCGATGGATTGAATTTCCACTTTCGGATCCGCCACGGGGATCAGCTCCGTCTCTTTCTTCAGAGCTTCGCCGTACCATTGCGGGAACATCTCGTTGAATGCGTCTTCGAAAAACAGACCCACGCCATAAATGCCTTCCAGCACTTTACGCGGTACATGCCCTTTGCGGAAACCCTGCTGGCTATATTGATGTTTCGTCTTTTGATATGCCTTTTCGATGGCTTCTTCCCATTCTTGCGCATTCACGGTAAAGCTGAAAACAGCCTCGCCCTGATTTGTCTTGACAGTGTATTTCATAAACTCCTCCAACGGTTATTGCTATCAGTGTATTAGTTTAGCATAGTTTCCGGAAAACCGCAACTAAAACTACAATTTTCGGGGCAAGTTTCCGCACTTTGTTTTGTTGTGATTCGTCGAAAAATAGTGTATAATAGCGAAAAGAGGTGCTTTTATGCCATTGGACGCATTAACCCTGAACGTAATTGTGCAGGAACTGCAAACTTCTTTGCGGGGATGCCGCATTACTAAAATTCATCAGCCGGAAAACGACGAAATTTCGCTGGTTCTGCACGGAAACGCCAACCTGCGGTTGGTTCTCAGTGCCAACCCCACTTTACCGCGCATTCATCTGACGGGGACTGTAAAGGAAAATCCGTACAATGCCCCCTCCTTTTGCATGCTTTTACGCAAGCACCTTCTGAATGGCACGATACAGGACGTATCCCAAACGCCGTTGGAACGAGCCGTGGACCTTACCGTACAGACGAAAAACGATTTCGGCTATCTGCAAACGAAACACCTGATTGCGGAAATCACCGGAAAAAGCGCAAACCTGATTCTGACGGACGAGCGTTACGTCATCATCGACACGCTGAAACATCTGCCGATGGACGTTTCTTCCAAACGCAACCTGCTTGCGGGCTTTCCCTACCCGGCGCTGACGCAAAGCGGAAGATTCGCCCCGTGGGACGATGCCCTGAAAGAACGGATTCTTTCGGCAGAACCCGATCAGGCCGTGGCGGTTTTGCGTGCGAGCGTACAAGGTGCTGCGGCTCAATCCGTGACGGAGATGGCGGGAAGTTTTACGACTTCCGCAGAGTTATGGCAGAACGTACAAACTTTTACGGAACGTCTGCGCCACCCGCAGCCGAACGTCACCCTGAAAGAAGATGGCACGTTTTTGGATTTTTATCCCTTCGATTACCGCACGATTCCCTATCAGAAACGCTTTTTTGCAACGCTGAACGAGGCGTTGGACGCCTACTATGCCGCAAGAGATACGGCTTTTCGGTTCCGTGACCATGCGCACGGCGTGGCAACCGTAGTGAAAAACGCCGTAGCCCGTGCGGAAAAGCGGCTGGGGATTCAGATGCAGGCCCTGGAGGACTGCAAGAACTACGATACCCTGCGCGAAACGGGTGAATTGATTCTGGCAAACTTATACCTGATTCCGCGGCAGGCAAACGAAATTACGGTAGACGATTATTACCGCGGCGGCACGCGCACGATCCCGCTGGATCCGACTCTTTCGCCGCAGCAAAACGCACAAAAATACTTTAAAAAATACGCCAAACAGAAAAGCACCGTAGAGCATACTCTGACGCTGACGGAAGAAACCAAAAGCCTGTTGGACTATCTGCAAACGGTGCAGATCAGCTTAAAATACAGCACTTCCCCGGCAGACCTGGAACAAATCAAGCAGGAACTGGCGCAGGCGGGCATTCTGAAAACAAAACAAAAAAGACAGGCGGGCAAAACAAAAGAAATCCCGAATAAGCCACTGCACTATCTCGTCGGAGGGTACGACGTATTCGTGGGGAAAAACAACCTGCAGAACGAATACGTGACGTTTCGCCTTGCGGACGGAAACGACTTGTGGTTCCATACCAAACACGTTCACTCCGCACACGTTCTGTTAAAAGGCAGCGACGTACCGAACGAAGTGCTGCAAACCACGGCGGAAATTACGGCGTTCTTTTCGCAGACGGATACCAAAACGGAAGTGGACTACACGCAGAAAAAGCACGTAAAAAAGCCGGGCGGTGCCAAACCGGGGTTTGTAACCTACACGAACTATGAAACCTGCTACGTTGCACCGAACGAACACCGCGAACTGTTAGCCCCCTGACCAAAACTCGCTTGCGAGGCAACTGCAGCCCCGGAAAACCGTGCTTTGTATTCTTCACAGAGAAAAACGAAGCGATGTTTTTCCGAAAGGCGATTTCTGCGGGCAGCAGCACCATACTTTGAAAAACGGCTCTTTCTCGTTTTGCTTTTTCCAAAAAAAAAACGAAATCGAAAACCTCAAAAAAAGCCGCCCGAACCGGGCGGCTTTTCCATGTTATTTATTCTTTGCTTTTTCGTTTTATCGGACGGTACGCATTTTCCGTACCCTGCCGATCAGAACAACTTCCCTGCGATGTACAGAATACCGAGGCTCAGTACGGCCAGGGCAATTACGACGGAAAGAATCATCATGACAAGCAACTGCTTGTTTACTTTCGGATCCTCCACGGGTTGCAGATACTCGTACACTTGCAGACCTGCGTATAACGCCGTTGTTAAAATCAACAAAACGATGGCGACAACGGTGAGCGCATGCATCGAAAGAACGACCCCCAAAACCGCCATAACGACGGCGCCGATCAATAAACCGTACAGAACTTTTTCCAGAATGTTTTTCATTTTTCTACCTCTTTGTCGCAAAACGACGTTTCCAACCTGTAATATAACATTGTTTCTCGGTTTCGTCAATCCTTTTCTTGCGGCTGCTGCCCACCCGAAACGTTATATTTCAAAGCACCTTTAACAAACGTTTTTTCCACCACGCCGAACAGTTCGCCGAACGGCGTTGCGACGGAACGATTCAGATCCGCAAGGAAGAGACTCGCTTCCGCCCCTTCTGCCAAATCCACATCCGCAAGACCTGCGATTTTTGCAGGCGTGCCGGAAATCAGACGGGCGAGATGAGGAAGATCGATTTTATTGGTTTTTACAAAATGCGTATAAACTGCAGCAAAAGCATAAGGCAGATACCCGATGCCTCTTTTTAGGCCCGTTACCGTTTTTTGCGGATAGAAACTGTTTGTCGCGATGCAATCCACCGTGCCGTCCATCACCGCGGCAGAAATCGACGCGGCTTCGCGCGCGTCGCGGCGCGGCAACAAAAGATCGCACACGGAAACGTCGCAAGTGACGTTTGCTCCGCGGTTTTTCGCCGCTTTTACGGATTGAACGGCGCGCAGTGTGGACACGTGAGAAAAATGGACTTTCGCCCGGAAATTTTCTGCCAGCGCAAGGTCTCTGGCCACGCGCAATTCTTCCTGCAGGGTCGTTTCGTTTTGTCCTTCCGAACATGCGGTTGCGCCGAAATCGTTACAATAGGAAACTTGCGCCGCAGCGGTTTGCTCGTCCTTCCCCAGGCAAAACATCACTACCCCTTCTTTCTGCAGCCTCCCTACCGGCAGAAGTTCCGCCGAGGAAGGAGCAACTGTCAAAACACGGCAAAGAGAATTTTCCTGTGTTTGCTCCGCAAAAAGCCGCACGGTTTGCGCGTCGACGGCGGCACCCGGCCGGGCGCATACGGCACGATACCCACCGGAAAGAGCGCTTTCGCAAAGACCGGGGGCGGAATACGCACCCAGATCCACTGCGCCGAAAAACACGTGTTTGCCGGTAGCGTCCACGATTTTATCTGCTTGTTCTAAAATAATACTGTCTATTTTTACGATTTTTGCCCCGTCGATCAACAAATCCGTCTGTTCGGTTCTGTTCGTAAAAACTACCGTTCCGTTTTTAATGACGATTCGCATGTTCACTACCTCGTTGCAAGATAAAGCACTGCCATTGCCGCCGCAACGGTGTTGGTATAAGCTTGTTCCGTTTTATCCTTTTCCCTGCCGACGTTTCCGAACGAGACGATCGGTTTTTCCGCCTGCGGCAAAAAGAATTCCGCAAACTCTTCTTTCGCCACGCACGCTTCCCCCGCCGGAGAAAGCGGGCAGAAATAAACGACGTCCGCCGAGGCGACTTCTTCCCTCGGGAGCCGCGGAACCGAAACTTTCGGCAAACACAAAAACGGCGCAAGCGCCCGCACGTCGCACCCGTACTGCAACAGGGCGCAGCACAAACTATTGGCCGTTCCGCTATGCCCGGGGTCGCCGCAAAGCGCGACCTTCAACCCGGAAAATGCGTCGAACGTTTCTCTCAGCGTAGCGAGGACGCCCAACGCCCCGACGGGATCTTCTTCCTCCGTACCCGCGTTGATTGCAACCGGCTTCGCCGCTTCGGCATACTCCGCAACCTCGGCAGCCGAACCGCCGAGCAATACGGCATCCGCACCGATTGCGGCACAGGCAAACAGATCGTCCGGTGTACCGGTAAAGTAGTTTCCGCCGAGATATTTGCAGGCGGTAGCCCAAACCAAATCTGCCCCGGTCCCCCGTTCAAACAGTCCGACCACCGTTTTGCCGATGAGGTGCGGCGCTCTTTTATTCTTCGAAAGGACGATTTTTTTCATCTCTGCCGTGACGTCCAGCAGCAATTGCAGGTCGGCACGCGTCAGAGTGCTCAATCCCAAAAACTTTTTAATTCTCATATCCCCTCCGAAACGAAAGCGTTCCGAACATCGATTTTCGTTTACAGTTCAAAAATTTCCACTGCGTCGCGCCCGTCGTGCTCCGCAATGCTGACGGAAACGATTTCGCTTTGTGAGGTGGGGATGTTCTTCCCCACGTAATCCGGACGGATCGGTAACTCACGATGCCCCCGGTCCACCAGAACCGCCAGTTGAATGGTTTTGGGGCGCCCGAAATAATTGATTGCGTTCAATGCCGCACGCACCGTTCTGCCGGTGAACAGCACGTCATCCACCAAGACGACGTCTTTGCCCTCGATTTCAAAGGGAATGGACGTATCGTCACTGACAAGCGAATCTCTCTTTGAGAGATCGTCGCGGTATTTCGTGATATCCAAAGCTCCGACGGGGACTTTTTTCCCTTCGAACTTCAGAATATTTGCGGCAATCCGATGCGCCAACTGAATGCCCCTGGTTTTGATCCCGATGACAACGACGTTTTCTGCCCCGCCGTTGTGCTCCAGAATTTCGTGCGAAATTCTGCTGAGCACCCGCGAAATGTCCGCGCTCTCCATAATACCGGCTTTGAATTTCATACTCTTCCTCCAAAAGAAAAACCTTGCAACGCTTTTTGCAAGGTCGTATCTTCTCTTCTTGCGGCCTCGCCGAACCGTGCTTAAGAATTCTTAGATAATTCAGTGTAGCATTTCGCCACAGGATTGTAAAGACCTACCGCAAACTTTTCAATACTTTTTCGAAATAGTCCGGCAGAGGGGCTTCGAACGAAAGCAACTCGCCCGTAGTGGGTTGACGAAAGGAAATACGCTTGCTGTGCAGCAATTGTCCGTTCAATTTGAATTTTTGTTTTTGGTATCCGTAGACATCGTCCCCCACGACAGGATGCCCTAAATACCTGGCATGCACGCGAATCTGATGCGTTCGACCCGTTTTTAACTCGAACTCGCACAGCGTGTACTCCGCATAGCGCTTCAGAACGCGATAAAGCGAAACGGCTTGTTTGCCCCCTTCCACGACGGCCATCTTCTTGCGGTCGGAAGGGCTTCTGGCAATCGGGGCGTCTACCGTGCCCGCATCCGACTTCAGAATGCCTTCCAGCAGAGCCCAATACACCCGTTTACACTGCTTGGTGGCAATCTGCTCTGCCAAAGAACGATGCGCCAAATCGTTTTTTGCCACCAGCATCAGACCGCTGGTGTTTTTATCCAGCCGATGCACGATGCCGGGACGCAACACGCCGTTGATTCCGCTTAAATCTTTTACCCGAAACAGCAATGCGTTTACCAACGTTCCGGAATATACTCCGTTTGCGGGATGCACCGTGAGCCCCTGCTGTTTGTTGACGACCAGCAAATCCGCATCCTCGTAGACGATATCCAGCGGGATGGGTTCTGCCGGGATGCACAACGGCACCGGTTCCGGCGGACACACGATAACGACGTCCTCTTCCGTTACTTCTTTCGATGCTTTTGCCTGTTTGCCGTTCAGCGTTACGCTGCCCTGTGCAATCAGCCGCTGCAGATGCGAACGGGTTAATTCCGGCAGGTTGGCCGCACAAAACACGTCCAGCCGCTGCCCTTGTGAAAATTCGTCCACCGTCAGTTCTATTTTTTCACTCACTCTCGTTTTCCTTTTTCTCTTTTTTTGAACGAATCAGCGCATCCGGCCCGAGGAACAGCAGTTCCAGCAGGAACAAACCCATGCCGATGGTTAAAAAGCAATCGGCAACGTTAAACGTAGCAAACCAATCCACCGCGATAAAATCCCGCACGCCGCCGTTAAAAAAACCGGTGCCGAGAAGCGCACGATCGATGGCGTTGCCGATGGTTCCACCGATGATCATAGACAAACTGACGCAGGCCAGCGCAGACTTTTTTAAGCTGGAAATCAGCCACCACACAAACAGCGGGAGGCCGACGATCGTTACGATAAAAAACATAACGTTGTTTCCGCTTTGCATACTGAATGCCCCGCCGTAGTTGATGGTTAACCGGAAGGACAGCCAGGAGAAGAACAAAGGGATGGAATGATCCGCCAATTCGCGTACCGCCCATACTTTGGTAATCTGATCCAAAACGACGGAACCGACTAAAATCGCGATGCTTAAAACGATGTTCTTTTTCATACTTTTCCTACCACGGCACCACGACTTCCACACCGTGAGGCACAAATAAAAATTCTTTTTCCGTCAGTTGCTTGACGTTTCCTTCCAGCGCATAGCTTGCGCCGCTTAAAAAATCGATAAACCGCTGCGTCAGTTCCGAAGTGGTCTGATCGAAGGAAACCCCGACCGGACGAGACGCCATCAGTAAATCGATAGCGGTTTGAATATCCGAAAAAGCGGTAGGACGGAGGACCGTTACGTCCTCCAGCTGAACGACCGGTTTGGAAATACTTTTTGTTTTTTCCTTATTCTTTCGCATGTGTTGCATTCTCCTTTGCGTATTCTCTTGCGCCGAACAGTGCGGACCCTAATCGTACCATCGTTGCGCCGTGTGCGATTGCCTTTTCGTAATCGCCGCTCATCCCCATGGAAAGCGTCCTGACGGACGGATACTTCTGTTGCGTCTGCAAAAATACGTCATGCGCTTTTTCGTAAAGCGCATCCTCCGCGCCGACGGGCAGCACCGTCATCAGCCCCGACAGGCGCAGCCGATCCATTTTTGAAATCTCCGCCAGAAGCGCGGGCAGTTCTGCCGCAAAAACGCCGCCCTTTGCAGGGTCTTCCGCAATGTTTACTTCCACGAAAACGTTGAGGCAAACATCGTGTTTTTCTGCCTGTTTCTGAATTTCTTTTGCGAGGGAAATCCGATCCACCGACTGAATGCAGGAGACTTTATCGATCAGGTATTTTACTTTGTTGGTTTGCAGCCGACCGATGAAGTGCCACTCGACCCCTCGTACGGAAGGATACTTTTGCAGCAATTCCTGCACTTTGTTCTCGCCTGCGATCGTTACGCCGTGCAAAGGTAAAGCGTTTACCGTTTCTGCCGGTTGCATTTTCGTTGCGGCAACGAGCGTGATTCCCTCCCTGCCGTACTTCCGAAAAAAGTTTTGTAAAAAATCAATTTTTAACATATGCGTCTTCCAGAATATAATCCACGTAGGCCTGCGCGACGTCTACGCCCGTACAGGTGCTGATGCCTTTGACGTAAGCGTTGGAATTGACTTCGCATACGACGTATCCGCCCCGGTAGGGCATAAAATCGATGCCGGCATAATCCAACCCGATACATTGCATCACCTTTTTCCCCAATTCCACGGCCTCCGGCGAAGGGACGAACTCCTCGCAAGCACCGCCCTGCTCCACATTGGCGCGGAAATCGGTTGTGTTGTAGCGATGCATGCAGGCAACGAGGCGATCCTTCAGAAAGACCATGCGCACGTCGCTGCCGGCACTTTCCGCAATGTACTTTTGGTAGCAATGCGCAAGGCTGCCCATCTTTTTGCGAAGGTTTTGCAATTCCTCCCGGTTGTGAGCCAGATACACCTGGGCACCGAACGATCCGTTGGCGGCTTTGACCACAACGGGATAGCCGAACGCCTCCTCCACGCGATTCAGAAACGAGGCATCGTTTTCGCTTTTCAGGTTATAGTACACCACCGGCGAAAAGATGGTGGGAATCAGCGGAATGTTTTGCTCTGCCAAGACGGCATAAGTATAATTTTTGTCGTCGCACACGGCAAGCGCCTGCGAACGATTGTAAACACGGACGCCCCACTTTTCCAGCAGGCGTGCCAGGTTCAGATCCTTATCCCAAAACAAAACGAAATCCGGACGGAAATAATTCGTCTTTTGTTCGATTTTGCCTTGTTCGTCCACACAAAACAGCAGTTCGTTGCTTTTCAGCACCAGAAGTTCGCAGCCGCACCGGCGAAAGCGTTCCTCAAAACGACGGACCAATTCCGTCGTGGACGGGCTGCAAAAATAACTGTTCCGTACCAGCCAGCCTTTCATTCGTCTTTGCCTCCGAACTCAAAGATATCCTCCGCATCCGGCTGTTTCATCCAGCCGCGCCTCGGCAAATCCGCACTGCCGAAATAGGAATCCTTTTTCAATTTGCGATAATACAGCCAGGCGAAAGCGGCTACGACCGCCACAAGCCCCAACGAGATTCCCGCGCGCCACAACGTGTTTCTCCAAAAATCCGGAATCATTTCGTCCCGTGCGTTTTCCGCCACGGTAAGGAACTCCTCACTTTGCAGTGCCGTCAGAACGGTGTTGCAAACCGTTTCCGTTTTGTACACGAACCCGATTCCGTAAAGAGCTTTTAACGTGTCGATCGTATCCTTCGGCGTGTGCATGACGGATTCCGCCACGGAAGACTCCACATAGCCGGCCAGGGAAGACTCCCAATTTCCACTGAAAAACGTCACTGCGGGGATTCCCGCCTTTTTGAAAGAAGAGTTGTCGCTCGCCTGCCCTACGTGGTAAAACAAGTTTCCGTCCAGCCCGTAGTAAGAATACGTCACGCGTTTGTTGGAAGGCGATTCCTTCACCACTCCCGTAGACAAGCCGTGCGATGCCTGTGCGAAAAAGCGTTCGAAAGAGGTCGGCCGATCCTCCCCGTAGACATAGAGATACTCCCCGCAGGCAATCGTATCCAGATTGATATAGAGAAGGATCCGATCCTTTTCCTGCTGCGAAAGTGCGGAAACGAAGCGTTCGCTTCCCAGCAGGCCGGCTTCTTCCGCATCGAAAAACGCAAACACGACGTTAAAATCATACGTTTTTTCTACCGTTGTTTTGGCGATGCTAAGCAGCACCGCAATTCCGCTTGCGTTATCCAGAGCACCGGTACTTCCCGTTTCGGAGGCGTTATCGTAATGAGCCCCGATGACAACGGTACGTTTCGTTGCGTCGTAACGGTGCTTTACCGTCAGGTTGGTATAAGTCAGAGTTCCTCCGTTTTCGCTATAGCCGAAAAAAGAATCTTCCGAAAAATCTTCCGCTGCGTATCCGAACGAAATCATACGGTTTTTTAACCATTCTTTCGCCGACGCCGCACCGGCACTGCCCGCTTGTCGCAACGGATTTGCTGTGACAAACGCTTCCAACTGGGTATACGTTTCGTATGCGTCGTACTCCGCCGGAGGAGACTGCTCCGTCGAAGCGGAAACGGGCAGGCAGACGCTGCAAAGCAATACGCCGATCCATAAAACGGCAATCCATAATCCTTTGTTTTTCATCTTTTCACCCCACAAACGACGGCAATACCTGCAGCACGAAAAATACGGCGTATACCACCAGAAACACCCGGAACACAAAAGGTGCCGTTTTGCTGTTCAGATAGTATCTTTTCAGCAACGTAAAGAACAAAAACCCCATGCCGGCCGAAAGAACAATCGAAACCGGCAAAAACAGAAACGCCCGATACGTCGGCACCGTGACGCAGAGCCACAGAATGCCTTCCACCAGGTTACGCACGGTGTAACACGCGAAAAACAGCAAAGATGCTTCGCTCGCCGGAACGGTATACAAATTCACCAGTTTCAGCCCGATGCGGAACGCCAGCCTCCAGAAGATTTCCGTCAGAACGGCAGACAGCACCCCGATGAACAGAAACGTGTGCCAACCGTAAGGAACCTGCCAGGCGGCGGAAACGTAATTCAGAATACTGTCGATATTGACCAATTGTGCCAACGTGAACGAAAGATAAAATGCAACGCGCACGATCCAAACGGTCAAGCCGTAATTTTTCTTTAACTTTTCCAGCATTTTGCCTCCTATGCGAGATGCAACAATTGCAAAACCAAAACGCGAAGGGCGTCCTCTGCACGCAGCCTTCCGCTTTTCAAATCAAAATCCGCCGCGGCACAAAGATCCAATGCCTTTTTCAGCGCAATCGGCTTGAAATTCTGTGCGGATTCCCGCGCTTTGACAATGGCGTAATCCTTCACCTTCAAAAACGATCCCAATTCCTTTTGCGACAACTGCGACACGCTGACGTAAAACATGCGCCGGAAGGTACCGTAAACGGACCCGACAAGCATCGAAGCGTCCTGCCGATCCGCCAGGAGCGTTTCCACAATCTGCAAAGCGCGATCCGTCTGCTTCAGGGCAACGGCGTTTGCCAGATCGTATACCTGAAACTCCACGTCCCGATTGACCAGCAGATGCACGTCTTCCAACGTGATTTCCTCCCCCGTTTCGTACGCAATCAGTTTGCGTGTTTCCGAATCAATCCGGGACATGTCCCGCAAACAATACTCGCAAATCGTTTGCGCCGCAACAGCGGAAATGCGCTTCCCGGCCCTTTGACACACGGCCGAAATCCATTTGATCAGTATCGGCAGGTCGAGTTTACGGCAGTCCACTTCGACGGCCCCGCTTTCGAAAAGGGTTTTCAAAAACGGGCGCGCTCCGTCAAAACTCAGCACCAGCACCGTTTCTTTTACGGGATTGCGACAATACTCCTGCAATTTTTCCAGTGCCGCGGGATATTTTTCCAGCGGATAGTTTTTGACCGTAACCAACCGACGCGCATCCAGAAACGGAAGCACCCGGCATGCCGCGAGGATATCGTCAAAACGCGTTTCTTCTCCGTAGGAAACGGCGTTCAGCTCCTCAAAGGAGAAATTCAACTTTTTTCGAAGCGTTTCCAGGGCGGAAGCACGCAGATAGGCATCTTCTCCGTCGATGACGACGACGAAAAGACGATCCGACGCATTCAATTCGTTGAAATAAGACTTCCACTCCGAAAACTTCATAAGAATCTCCTCTACAGGTTATAGACTATCTTACCATTTTTTACGCATAAAGTAAAGTTCCCGATTCTGTTCACGTCATAGATTTGTGAATTTTTCGTTGCTTCCCGGGTAAAGACAGGCGTTTCTATGCCGAGCTTCCACAAATTTTGTGCCCCAGCGGTGCACCAAACCAAATGGCAGCCGCAGCTTTCCGCTTTGATTTGCTCCGCAAGGTTTTCATCTACCTGTTCCGCCAGAATCACGGAAAACGTTTCGTTTTGCAACATTACGGCAAACGGATTGCCGCCCGTGCGATGCATCTGCCAACCGCAGACAGTGTAGGACTGCGTTTCCTCCTCTATCTCTTTCAGCGGAGCAAACGAAGCATACAGCAAAGCATCGTCCCGATTGACAATCGGCGAAAAGAAAATCAATTCCTCAACGGAAAAATCGCTCAGCCGATGACACGTCCGCGCGGATAAGCCGTCCGCAATCAAAAAGAACGACGAAACACCATACGTTTGCAAAGCGTCTTTTAACCGTTCGGTTTTCTTTTCCGAAGAAAAATCGCACCGGACGATGACCCCCTGCGGGGAAAACAAGATCTGAAAGCCGGATTCGTCCAAAACGACGCCCTCTTTCGGAGTGGACGGAAACCATGCAAACAACGAACAGACGACAACGGCGACCGCCAACAGAACGGAAACCAGACGTTTTGTTTTTGCCGGAAATAAAAAGTACCCGCCGAATACCGCCAAAAGCAGCAGAAAGAACACGATCCCTACCCCGAAAGAGCGAAGAGGCAGGCAAGAAAGCGGACTTTGTGCCGCACACTGCGTCAGAAAACGCAACCCGCCAAGCAAAAGATCCATGGGCGGTGCCAGAAAACCAAACGCCAGAACGGCCCATCCGCCCAAAAACAACACGGAAGAGAGCGGAATGGCAATCAGATTCGTAACCGTACCCACCAGTGAAACTTCGCCGAAAAAGTGCGCCAGAAACGGTAGCGTGCCGAGCGTGGCGGCAACCGTCGTGCCACAGGCGTTCCACACGCCCTGCATCGCCGGTTTTGCGTTACGAACCCGATACCCGAATCTCTTTTGAAAACAGCCGATGGAAAACACTGCGGCGAAACTAAGGGAAAAACCGGCATCGAACAGATAAAACGGACGGACGCAAAGCAACAGCACCGCCGCAAAAGAAACGGAACTGAGCATATCGCGCGGCTCGCCGAGCATTCTGCCGCAATACAGCACCATCGTCATCCACACGGCACGCACGACGGAAGGCGAAAACCCCGTGAGATAGGCGTAAAACACGGCAATCGCCCCGACCAGTCCCAACGAAAGCCATCGGTTGCACCGCACTCTTTTGAGTATCCAGAAGAAAAACGAAGTGACGAAACCGACGTGCAGCCCGCTGACGGCAAACAAGTGAAGAATTCCTCCGCGCGTAAATGCCTCTTTGCAGGCCTCCGTCATTTCGGACTTATCCCCCAAAAGCAACGCCGTTACGACGGAAGCGTTCTCCCGTTCCAGCCTGCGGAACAGCCCCTCCTTTACTTCTGCGCGAAACCGCTCCGCAAGCGTCGGAGAACCTTCGCGGAACGAAAGGACGGAAGCATTCTTCATTTCATACCGGAGGCGACTGCGATAGGCATACGCATCCACACCGTCCCGAAACAGAAACTTTCCGGTGAGGGTTCCGGAGACCGTTACCTCATCCCCGCACTGCAATGCTTCGGAAAGAAGATTCGCTTCGCAATACACTTTTACCCTGCCGAACGTTTGCCTGCCATTGACGGAACAGCGGCGCAGCGTAAAAGAAACGCGCCCGTCGGACGTTTCGTAATCGTCGCAGACCGTACCGCATAGTTCCGCGGTTTCCCCATGGAGAGACGGTTCCGCCAACGCTACCCCCGCCGTCGCAACCAGAACGCCGACCAAAAAAGCGGCAACGAAAACAGAGGAGGCCAGGCGACTTTTACGCAAGAAAAGAAAGCAGGCTCCCCCGCTCAAGCAAAAAATCGGAACCAGTACCGCCAACTTGTACGCAACGGCAAAAATGCCTGCAACCATGCAGGCGAGAAACAACGGCAGCCACCGTGCATTACAAATGTTCCTTTTCTTTTGCGAGGGTTCGCTTCTTTCCCTCGCCCTCTTCCAAACGTTTCTCATTTGTATCCGTTTTCCCCGCGTTTTCCCGGAAAAGCGTGACGAAAAGCGCAGGAACGTCACTCTTTTTCGTTTCAAAAATCGACTCTTTTGCAGTATTATAAGGCTTTTTCAAAGAAAAATCCACCATAGGAGAAAAGAAACCGTACTTTTTCATCAGCACGGTTCTCTGTTCTGTTTTTCTTTTACGACCCTTTCTTTTCACGGAGGGGATACAGGTCACAGCCCTCTTCCGTCAAAACGATTCTGCCACAGGCAGCGTTGATTAAATCGGCGCGGAGCGTCGGCCAGACGTCCCGCTCCGCAAGGAAACGCACCTTTGCCGTATTTTCAAAACTCTCGTTTTCGATTTGCGCCTGTTCGGCAATGCGTCGTTTCAGATCCCCGTAAAGCGGGTAGGCAAATTCTGCCGAAACGCAATAACAGGGAACGTAGCGTTTTCTTCTTGCCCGGGCGAGCGCTTCCCCCGCCGCTTTTGCGTAAGCACGAGTCAAACCGCCTGCCCCCAATTTGATGCCGCCGAAATAGCGGGTAACCACTACTACGACGTTCTCCAGGTTTTTGGCTTTGACGGCTTCCAGAATCGGCATGCCGGCCGTTCCGCCCGGCTCCCCGTCGTCCGAAAACTTTTGCCCGTCGGCACAAAGGTAAGCGTAGCAATTGTGCGTTGCGTCAAAATATTTCTTTTTCGCTTCCGCCACAAACTCTTTGGCTTCCTCCGCCGAAGCAACGCCTTTGGCTTGTGCCAAAAACACGGAACGCTCTACCTCGTAGCGGGCACTGACGGGGGCAGACTCGATCGTTTCGTATCCTTTCATGCCTTGAGGACCACTTTTACATGATTCTTTTTTCCCTTATGCAGCACGAAATGTCCTGCCGAGAACACCTCCTGCGGGAGGGCTTCGTCAAATGACTGCACTTTCGTTTCGTTTACGGAAACGCCGCCGCCCTCAATCAGCCGTTTGGCTTCCCCGCGGCTCTTGGCGAACCCGCACGCAACGAGCACGTCCACCACGGTTTGTACGTTTTCCACCTCGACGGAAGGCATATTGGAAACGTCGTTGGAAAAACTTGCGTTCACCTGCTGCACGACCTGATCCGCAATTTCCGCACCGTGAACCATTTTCGTCAGTTCGTAGGCCAAACGTTTTTTTGCTTCGTTGATGCGTTCATCCCGATACTGCACCAATTCCGCAATTTCTTCCAGACTCAGGAAGGTGAGCAGTTTCAGGCACTTTTCCACGTCTGCATCGTTCACGTTGCGCCAGTATTGATAAAAATCGAACGGGCTGGTTTTGTTTGCGTCCAGCCAAACGGCACCGTTCGCCGTTTTGCCCATTTTTTTGCCCTCGCTGTTCATCAGCAGCGTGATGGTCATGGCATAGGCGTCCTTGCCCGTTTTGCGGCGAATCAGATCCGTGCCGAACAACATATTGCTCCACTGATCGTCCCCGCCGAACTGCATATTGCAGCCGTACTTTTCGTTCAGATAGTAAAAATCGTAAGACTGCATAATCATATAGTTGAACTCCAGAAAGCTCAACCCGCGTTCCATCCTTTGTTTGTAGCACTCCGCACGCAGCATGTTATTGACCGAGAAACATGCCCCGACTTCCCGCAATAATTCCACGTACTTCAGGTTCAGCAGCCAATCCGCATTGTTCACGATGATGGCCTGATCTTCCCCGAAATGAATGAAACGTTCCATTTGCTTCCGGAAGCACTCGCAATTGTGCCGAATGGTTTCCACCGTCAGCACTTTGCGCATATCCGTTCTGCCGGAGGGGTCCCCGATCATGCCGGTGCCACCGCCCAAAAGCACTACGGGTTTGTTGCCGGCCATCTGCAGGCGCTTCATTAAACAAAGCGCCATAAAATGCCCGACGTGCAGTGAATCCGCCGTAGGATCAAACCCGATGTAGAACCTTGCTCCGCCGCGATTGATCAGATCGCGAACCGCCTCTTCATCCGTCACTTGCGCAATCAATCCGCGTGCCTTCAATTCTTCGTAAATTCCCATTGCTGTATCTCCTTTGCTTTACATCTGTGCCAAGGCAAGAAAAAAGCCCCTGCCTTGAACCAAGACAGAGGACGAAATTCGTTTTCGTGGTACCACCTCTTTTCGGATGAGCCTCGCGGACACATCCCTTTTTGCGTGCCATGCACGACACGCGCGATATCGGGCGCACCCGTCTGCCCCTACTTCGTTCGGGGAGCGGCTCCGGAACGTATTCGCCGTAGTTCTGCCAACCCCTTTCACCGACCGGGGCCTCTCTGCAGGCAGGCATCTGCGGGTACTTGTTTCCTTCGTTGCCTTAAGCGTATTATACCCGACCTCTTGCAAAAAGTCAATCGCTGTTTTTGTTTCTTCTTCGAAAAACGATTTTTCGCAACGGCTCCGGGAGCATTGGAAAGGGCGGACTTTTTTCCTTCGTGTCCGTCGCCTCTTTTATTTCCGAAAAACTTCCCTGTCGGGAACCTTCTGAGGGCTTTTGTGCTTTGCTTCTTTATTTTCTGCGGCGAAAGACGATTTTATCTTCCGGAGAGTCTTTCGGCTTCGGTTCCGGCGTGCGCACGAGGTCACAGAACTCGTCGGGATCTTCCCCGGAAGTTCCTGCGGCTTTCAGGTTTTGCACAATCTCTTTGCAGGCCTCTTCCCACGCACGCTCTTCTTGTGCGGACCTTTGTTTTGTTGCGGACATGCGGGAAAAACTCTTTTTCAGCGCAATTCTCCTTTTTTCCGATGCGACGTTTTCGTTATACTCGTCCATCACCTTTTGCACCAGGCACAACAACTTCATCAGCGTTGTGTCTCCAAAAGCGACTACGGTTTTCTCTTCCAGGCTGAGTGCCGCAAACGACGCAGCGACCTCGGTTCCGACATGAATCAGTTTTTCCAGCGCACCGTCCGTCACGGCAGAAACCACTCCCAATACCTTCGATACGGAATCCGCCATTTTCAGAACTTCGTCCCGAACGGAATTGAGAATCACTTTTACTCCAACGCCGGAGGCAAACAGATCGTCCCAAGAAATTTCCAAAGCGACGTTTTCTTTCAGATAGTCCGTAAAAGGATAATAGTCCGCAAACGAGCGCAGAAAATACGCCTCCTCTGCAGAAAAGGAGCCGTCCGCAATGGCAATTTCCAACAAAGAGTGCTGCAGAATGACGTCCAGATCTTTCATGGCTTTCGGCATGTCCAGTTCGCCCATCTCCTGCTCCTGCAAGTACTCGTTCAGGCTCTCTGCCATTTCTTTGCATTGATCCAGAAACGCAACGTAGTTCTGATAGATCAATGCAAACGTATTCTTTTTTCTTACCATATTCTCTCCTTTACGAGGGTGTGCGGCACTCCCGATTTTTCGACACTCTTTAACAAAACGGCACTCGGGTCGGCCACAAGGAAACAATGCCCGGCCGAACGTCCCGTACATTTTCGATCTATAATTTTTGATACAGCGATTCGCCCTTCGTATACAGTTTTGCCCGCAGCAGCAGCGCAGCGGCAACGCCGCCGGCAAACAACAAAGGATAAAACACCCAGGGCAGCCAGTTTACAGAAAAGACCTCCATGCAATACTGCACCCCAAACCCGAGCAGCCCGAACACGACAGCACAGGCAAACGCCACCCCGAGGGAAAGCAATGCCGAAGGCGAATTTTTAACGGCCTCCTGCACGTTCAGCCAATGCAGCCTGGGGTTGCGCAAATCCAGATAAACGCCGACGTACCCGATCGCCCACACACTCGGCAGGCTGACGAGCAACGTACACAGCACAAGATCCCACGTTCCGCCGACAAACAGCAAAACCACGGCACCGAGCAATTGGCTGACGCTTTGCATGCAGTTTGCCAGCAGGGACTTTGCTTTCAGAACGGTTGCGGACGAAATCGGCAGCGCTTTGGTGATATAAATCTGTGTGCCCTCTCTGGAGAAACTACTGGAAGCGGCCGTTCCGCTGCCGCTCATGGCGACAAACAATGCGGCAATCACCCCGACGAAAAACACCCTCTGCGACGGATCCGTTACCGCGTCGAGCAATTCTTTCCACTGAGAGCCCATCACGCCGACCATCAGAGGCACCAGCAACAAACCGGCCAGCAGTTGAAAAGCCAATGTAGGCGTATTTGCAATATTCAGCAAATCCATTTTTATCAACTGCCACAAGATGCCGCCCTTTTCTTCTTTGTATTTTTTCTTTCCTTTCTTTTTTTCTTTAGGCGTTTCCAATTGTTTTGCAAGACTGCGGCGATACGCCCGATTGGATAAAAACAGAATCAGAACCACCAATACCGCCTGTCCCCCGACGGAAATCGCAAAATATTGCAAAAAGGCAAGCCCCTGTGCAGCAAACAGCATGTTTGCCAGCATCAGATTGGGCCAGACGGCTTTTCCCACGGCTGCCAGCGTGTTGATGACCAACAGCAACGCTTCCGTGGCGGAGGGATCGTCCGGAGACGGAATACGATTCAATAATGTGTAGTACCCGACGAATAGCACACAGAACAGCAAAATGAGGGCAAGGCTGCCCCAAAGCGATTTCTTTCGAAAAAAACTGACGACGTACATCAGAGGGACGGAAAGAATCGCCGCCAATAAAAACGGCAACAACGGAATCAGCAGAAATGCCAAAGGCAACTGCAGATAAAAACCGATGCCCATTTCGGCACCGATGCCGAAAGGAAGCAAGGAAAAAAGAATCAGCACCGCAGAGGACGTTGCTTCGTACAAATAAGCCGCTGTCAGTTTTGCCAAAAATACCTTACGGCCGGAAACGGGCAAACTCAGCACGATGGTTGCGTCTTTTGCAAAATAAAGAGCACCCATCACCACGCCGATACCGAAAAAGAACGAGAGGGATTGCACTGCCGTGACGATGGCGGAGGCCGTTTCCGCACACGTTCCCTGCTGCGCCGCAACGGCGCCCGCAAGAAAACAAAAGTAGGCGGCTCCTGCCAGCATCGGTAAAAAACAAACGCCCAGCACAATAAAAGCCACAATGGTTTTTCGGCGCTGCTTTTTGTCCTCCGTGCCGGAGCCTCGGCGGAACGTGTTTCGAAACATGGTTTGAAACAGTGCGGCAAATTCTTTCATGAACGAGCCTCCCCTTCGACGCCGTTCTCTGCCGTAACACGCAAAAAGTACTGTTCCAACGTTTCGTCTCCGATTTTATCACGCAGTTCGTCCAATGTGCAGACCTCTATCAACTTCCCCTTCTTAATGATGCCGATGCGGTCGCATACCTTTTCGACCACGTCGATGACGTGACTGCTGAAAAACACCGTGTTGCCTGCCTCCGCATGGGCACGCATCAACTGCTTCATTTCGTAGGCACTTTGCGGGTCCAGTCCCGTGAGGGGTTCATCCAGAATCCACACTTTCGGATTGCCGATGAGTGCCCCGATTACAACGATTTTCTGCCGCATTCCATGCGAGTAGGAAGAAATCCGGTCAGAAAGCGCTTCCGTTAACCCGAACCGGGCCGCAAGATCCGCAATGCGGGACTCTTCTTCCTCTTTCGAAACGCGATACACCGTTGCCAAAAAGTGCAGATATTCCCTTCCCGTCAGTTTTTCGTACACGGCATGATCGTCCGGAACAAAACCGATTTTACGCTTTGCCTCCAGCGGAGCACTTTTGACGGAAACACCGTCCATAAGAATATCGCCGTCGTCGATTGTAAGGATGCCCGTCATCATTTTGATGGTGGTGCTTTTCCCGGCGCCGTTCGGCCCCAAAAAGCCGAAAATTTCTCCGGATTTTACTTCAAAATTCAGGTGATCCACCGCATGCACCGCACTGCCGGCATACGTTTTGGTTACGTTTTTGATTTCTATCATCTTTTTTCTTCTTCCTTTTTCGCCTGGATTACCGCGGATCCGTCTTTTTTAATCCCCTTAACTTTGCTTCGAATCCATTGCCCGTCGGATGGTAATAAACGCTGTCTTTCACCTCGTCCGGCAGATATTGCTGCTCCACGTATCCCCCGTAGGCATGCGGATACTTATATTCCCCGAACTCAAAATCCGTTGCGCGTTTGTGGTTGCGATCCTTCAGATAGTTGGGAACCGCAGCCTGCGGGTGCGCTTCCGCATCCGCAAAAGCGGCGTCGATTGCCTCCTCCACCGCATTGGACTTGGGGGCATTGCAAACGTACAGAATCGCGTTTGCCAAAGGTATGCGGGCTTCCGGCATACCGATGTTTTTTAATGCGATCAAAGCGGACGTCGCCACAACCTGTGCCTGCGGATCCGCCATGCCGACGTCCTCGCTCGCCTGAATCACCAATCTGCGGGCAAGCAGCATCGGATCACAGCCGGCAGAAACCAGCCGCGCAAACCAAAAAAGTGCCGCATCGGAATCGCTGCCGCGCAAACTTTTGATGAAAGCACTGATCATATCGTAGTAGAGCGTATCGTCCACACTGAGCGACCGGCGCTGACTGCTTTCCTCCGCTACCGTTTTATCGATGACAATCTCTCCTTTTTCGTTCGGAGGAGTCGTGAGCACTGCCATTTCCAGAGAATTGAAGGCACTGCGCAAATCCCCGCCGGCAATCCGCACGATGTGCTGCAATGCTTCCGGCTGCAAAATCACGTTCAGATTGCGATAGCCGCGTTCGTCCGTCAATGCCGCCTGCAATGCCGTCGATACGTCCTCCTCCGAAAGGGGTTTGAATTCAAACACCTTACAGCGGGAAACGATGGCGGGCGTCATGGCTACGTACGGATTTTCCGTTGTAGAACCGATGAACTGAATGATGCCCTTTTCCATCGCCATCAGCACGCAATCCGACTGGGCCTTGCTCCACCGATGACATTCGTCCAACAAAAGATACGTGCGCTGCCCGTACAACTGAAACCTTTTTTGCGCTTCGTCGATGACACGCTTTGCGTCTGCCACGCCGCTGGAAACCGCATTCAGCATTTCAAAATGGCTGGACGTGCTGTTGGCGATGACGTAGGCAAGCGTCGTTTTGCCGCAGCCGGGCGGCCCCCAGAAAATGCAGCTGCCGACTTTATCCGCACGAATGGCGCGGTTTAATAAACTATTGGGTGCTACGATGTGTTTTTGCCCGAAAAACTCCGAAAGGCAGCGCGCTCTCATGCGCTCTGCCAGCGGTGCCATTTTTTCGGTTGACTCAAACATGTTTTGTTGAGATCCTTTCATATTCTATCCTTTTACGCTTTGCACGGCCGAACCGCCCTTCCCGGACGCACTTTTCGACGAGAACATTTTCCTTTTCTCTCGCGCCCGACAGGCAAAGGAGAAACCGAAAGGCAAGTTTTGCGCCCCAAATGCCCGCGAGAGACTTTGTTCCGTACGGACAAAACTCCTCCGATCGGCAGACCGCGTTCGGCGTTACGTTTTTACAGAACTTCTTTGGTTGCTACCAGATCCACCCCGAGGTGCAGCACGTCCGGAACCAACACGTCCCCTACGTGCACGGGACGCCTGACCCTGAGCCCGCGAACCGTTTGCAGCAACTCAAAAATTTTATCCTTTGGAATCAGATCGGACGTTTTGACGGGAACAACCTGCCCCCCTTCCAACGAAACCAAAGTAGTGACGATGCGTTTCGGAGAAATAAACTCCTGCCTGCCATACGTCTCCCCGCGTTTGCAGGTGAAGCCGGAAACGACAACCGTTCCGTCCTTTTCTTCCGCCTGCAACTGACAACCCATCGGGCACATAATACAAGTCATTGTTTTCATGATTGCGCCTCCTCCAAGCAGATTTCCACGTCCCCCGTGATTTCCCCGCGATTCAATTCCACACTTTGCATTTCGCCCGGGGCCAGAATCAGGTTCATTTTTTGCTTCAGAACGCGACCGTTGCATTTCGCAACGTATTTCGTTTTCTTATAAATTCCGTTCACGCGGAAGAATACCGTTACCGGCCCTTCGCCTTCCGTAATTGCCTGCGGCAGGGCGTAACTGATCCCGTAACCTGCAACGACAGGGTGCTTTTTCCCCTGAGGCAAATCCCCCGTGACGTAACGTGCGGCACTGTCCCCCGCGAGGAACGACTCCTTGCTGACGTTATCTACCAGGTCGTGCACGTGCAGAACGTTTCCGCAGGAGAAAATACCCTCCACGGAAGTGCGGCGATATTCATCCACCACGGCGCCGTTGGTTTTCCGGTCAAACTCCATCCCCAGGTTTGCCACCAGATCGTTTTCCGGAATCAGGCCGACGGAAAGCAGCAGCGTATCGCAGGGCACGAAGCGTTTCGTACTTTCGATGGGACGACGGCGTTCGTCTACCTGAGCGATCCAAACGCCTTCGACGCGCTGTTTTCCGACCACTTCCGCTACCGTCGTGTTGAAATACAGCGGAATGCCGAAATCGTCCAGACACTGCACGATGTTTCGTTTTAACCCGCCGGAATAGGGCATCACTTCGCAAACCATTTCGACCTTTGCCCCTTCAAACGTCATCCGGCGAGCCATAATCAAGCCGATATCCCCGCTGCCCAAAATGACCACGCGCTTGCCGACCATTTTTCCTTCTACGTTGCATAAACGCTGTGCCATGCCTGCCGTCCAGACCCCTGCAGGGCGATCCCCCGGGATAGAAATAGCGCCGGCCGTACGTTCGCGGCACCCCATGGCAAGCACTACCGCTTTTGCCCGGATTTCTACCAACCCCTGCGAAGCGCTGACGATCGTCACGACTTTTTCGGCCGAGAGATCGATTACGAAAGATTCCGGCAATACGTCGATGGGATACTGCTTAACTTCCTCGATAAAGCGCTGCGCATATTCCGGCCCGGTCAGTTCCGTTTGGAAATAGTGCAGACCGAACCCGTTATGAATGCATTGATTCAGAATGCCGCCAAGGCGTGCGTCCCGCTCCACAATCAATACGCTGACGTTTCGTTTTGCCGCAGCGATTGCGGCCGCCATGCCGGCAGGTCCCCCGCCGATGACGACAACATCGTAATTAGTCCGCATAGTTTCCCTCCTTGATGTCTCCTACCACAATTTCGCTGCCTTTGCCCTCTTTGGTGATTTCTTCCAGAGACAGACCGCAATGCTCGTGAATGATTTCCATGATTTTCGGGGTGCAGAATCCGCCCTGACAACGCCCCATCCCCGTGCGTACGCGACGTTTCAAAGCGTCGACGGAACGCGGATGCAGAGGGCTGTCCAATGCGTCCAGTATTTCCCCTTCCGTGATTTTTTCGCAACGGCACACCATGCGGGAATACGCCGGGTTTTTGCGAATGAGCGCCGCCCATTCTTCTTTGGAAAGATTGCGCGTCACCGGCATTGCCTCCCGTACGACGTATTTCTTTTTTCTTTCCACCGAAGCGCCCGCTTGCGGCAGAAGCTCGTCCACAAGATACTTTGCGATGGCGGGAGCGGCCGTCAATCCGGGCGAACAGATGCCGGCGGCCATCAGAAACGCTTTATTTTTGCCGTTTTCTACGACAAAATCCTCCCCTACGGAGGTACGAACCCCTGCAAATACGCGAATCCCTTTGCCGAAATTGACGTTTTTCATCATTTTTCCGACGCCTTCCCGAATCCGGTTCAGGCCGTCTGCCTTTACCGCCGTGTCATCCCCCGTTTCCACCGGAACGGAAGTGGGGCCTACGATCACGTTCCCGTCCGCCGTGGGAGACACAAGAATGCCTTTTCCGGCTTTGGTGGGCAGCGGGAAACAGACGTGATGAAAACGACTGCGTTCCACACTATCCAAAATAAAATAATCGCCGCGTTTGTATTCCTGCGATAGGGGCTTTTCCCCCGCCATCGCATTGATTTCCGCCGCGCCGTAGCCGGCACAATTGACAACGTAGGAGGACTGGTATACGGCGTTCTGCGTTTTTACCTCAAACCTGCCGTTGCAAAACGAAATTCCCTGTACCGTTTCGCTGCAGCGGACTTCGGCGCCGTTCAGCACGGCCTGCTCGGCCATGGCGATTGTCATTTCGTAAGGAGATACGATACCGGCGGTAGGAGCATACAACGCATATCGTACGTTATCCCCTACGTTCGGTTCCATTTGTACCAATTCGTCCCGACCGACAATGCGCAGATCCGGTACCCCGTTCTTTTTGCCCCGCTCCAGCAGGGTTTCGAGGCCGGCGTAACCGCTTTCTTCCGCCAATACCAGACTGCCGATTCGTTGGCAGGGAACGTGCATCTCTTTTGCAAGCTCAAAGTACATGGCGTTCCCGAGAACGTTGAACTTCGCCTTCTTCGTACCGGGCTCCGCATCGTACCCGGCATGCACGATTCCGCTGTTGGCGCGGCTGCACCCGCAGGCAACGTCGTCGCACTTTTCCAGCAGCAACGCTTTCAGGTTGGTGTGAGACAATTCGCGCAGCAGAGCGCTGCCCACAATTCCACCGCCGATCACTATGACGTCGTACATCATTTTTGCTTTCTCCTTTTCTTTCCGCTTTCGCGTCGTTTTTTCTCGCTTCGTCCTTGCCGAAACGTTACCGATTGCCACAAAAACGTTTTTGTTTATTATACCAAATTCCATCGGTTTTTTCAATGCTTTTTCTGCTCTATCGGGGTTTTTTCGTCAACTTTTCGAAAGCCCGTACAAACCCTTCGTTTTTCTGCCCGCAAGGAATAAAAAAACGCGCACCCCTGCCGGGCCGCGCGGCACCCTCAAAAAAAGAAAAGCTGCCGGAACGACAGCTGATGTTTGCAAAAGGCCCCGTGCCGGTGGGTTCAACCTGCTTTCACAGGTGGGTGAAATACCGTTACCTTCTGAAACCTTCGGGAACGAAGTTCACTTACGGCACGCATGCCGAATGAAAGGCCTTTTCATATTCTACGGACGCTTTCTCCCTTTTTCTCGCCGTGGTTGACGCACAAAAAAGCACGAGGCTTATTCAGTATACCCGATTCCGGTCAAAAACTCAACCGTTCTTTTGCTTTTCGGGGGCGGAGTCGATTTCATTTTCTTTGGCAAATCCCTCACAGGTTTTTGAAAAAAGTGCCGAAACCGTTTCGATCCCTTATTTTCCCAAATCGATTCTGCAAGTTTTTGAAAGAAAATTTAATTTTTCCCTTTCCCCCTTGCCGGCAGAACCTCTTTCCCCTTCCCTGCGCGCCCCTTCTTCGGAGGACGGAGGGCTTTTCGCGGCGGGAAGGGAACCGCTGCATTTCTTTGGAACCCGGCGACAGAAAGAAGCCAACCGATCCGCCTTATTCCACTGTGACGGATTTTGCCAGGTTGCGGGGACGATCTATGTTTTTGCCCAGAAACCGCGCCGTGTCGCAGGCAAGCAACTGCAGCGGCAGGACGGAATACAACGGAGAAAACTCCCCCGCTTCGGGCAGAGACTGAAAGCGAAAACTATCTGCCTGCAACTGCGAAAAGCAAGAAAGGCAATACGTTTTTCCGCCGCGCGACGAAATTTCGGCAAGGCTGCTGCGCACCTTTTCCGGCAGTGCAAACGCCGGATGAACGACAGCACAGGTTTTATCCACCAATGCCAGCGGGCCGTGCTTCAATTCGCCCCCTGCCAATGCAAATGCGGGGCGATAGGTGATTTCCTGATACTTCAACGCGCCTTCCCGCGCGGTTACGTAATCTAGCGTTCTGCCGACAAACAAAACCTTGCGGAAACGCAGCAGTTCCCGGGACCACTCTTCCACCACGGGGGCGCATTGCAGGGCTCTTTCGCAAGCGTCTGCCAGGGCGGAGTACGAAACGGCGAACTCTCTTTTGCGGACGGAAGCCATCGCCTGCACCAGCAACAGAATTGCCCCTAACTGACAGACGTACGCTTTGGAAGAAGCTACGCTGATTTCCGCCCCGGCGGAGATCGGCAGAACCTCCTCTGCCAAAAAGCAGACGGAACTGTTTTCGACGTTGGTGACGGCAAGCGTTTTTGCACCCGCTTCCCCCGCCTTTTTTAATGCCGCAAGCGTTTCTGCCGTTTCGCCGCTTTGCGTCACGGCGACGACAAGCGTTTTTCCGTTTGTCGGCACGGCGCCGTACACGTATTCACTGCCGGAAACGGCCGCAGAGGGAATCCCACAGAACCTCTGCACCCAATGCGCCCCGATTCTGCCCGCGTTCAGTGCCGTGCCGCACCCGACGAACAGAACGCGGTTTACCTGCGGATACCCGCACGGCTGCCCCGAAAGCGACAAAAAAGTGCGCCGCAGCGCGGCCGGCGTTTCGAAAATTTCCTTTTGCAAAAAGGTCTCTGTCCCGCTGAGCACGGGCACTTCGGAATGTGCCCGAAAGCGCATGGGGCGTTTTGTTACCCTGCCGTTTTGCGTAAAAAAAGAAACGCGGTTTTTTTCGATCTTTACAAACTCTCCGTCCTGCAAACGATAGACTTCCTCCCCGTATGCCGCCAACGTAGGCAAATCGCTGGAAAGAAACACTTCGTCCTCCCCGACTGCCACCACCAGCGGCGATTGTTTTTTGGCGGCGACCAACTGCCCCTCTCCCAAAACGGCAACGGCATAACTGCCCGTAACGCGCGCCGTTGCCCGCATCACGGCCCGCAGCAGATCCCCGTCGGAAAACGCATACTCGCGCTCGATCAGGTTCGCCAGAATTTCCGTATCCGTTTCGGAAACGAAACGATAGCCGCTTGCCTGCAGTTCTTCCTTCAGTTCCCGATAGTTTTCGACGATACCGTTATGCACGACCGCGATTCTGCCGCCGGCCGACAGATGCGGATGTGCGTTTTCGTCCGTCGGTTTGCCGTGCGTCGCCCACCGGGTATGCCCGATACCGACAGGCGCAAACGGGAGAGGCTGCGTTTGCAGTTTCCGTTTTAACTGCTCCACCGAACCGGCTTTTTTACAGCAGGCAAGCGTACCGTCTCCCTGCATTACGGCAATCCCGGCGGAATCGTACCCGCGATACTCCAACCGTTGCAACCCGTCCGCCAGAACGACGGCCGCGTTTTGTCTTCCCCAATAACCGAAAATACCGCACATAGCAAGTCTGCCCTCCCGCGCTAACTTACTATATGCGGCATGCCGCGTTTTCGTGTTTTTTTTGCACCGCCCCACGTTTTTACGGGAGCGGAGCCCCTCCCCGCGCCGGATTATAAAACCGCTTCTCTGCGCACCAGACTTTCGGCATATTCCGCCGCTTCGAGATTCGTCTGCCGACAGGGGCTTTCCACATAAATCCGAACCTTTGCTTCCGTTCCGCTGGGGCGAACGAACAGCCGCTCAATTCCGAATCTGGCGCGTAAATGTTTCGTCCAGGTTTCGAACAGGCGTTTTCGCTCCATCTCCTCGCGTTTTTCGGCAGAAACTTCCACCGTACGGGATACGCCCGGTATTCTTTCGTATTCTTCGGTAAACGCAAACAAATCCCCCTCGTCCCGATAGATGCGGGAAACCATCAGCGCGGTATAGATGCCGTCGCTGCAGGAAAATCGATCGCAAAACAGGTAATGTCCGCTTGCTTCCCCGCCGAAATTGCACCCCTTGGCACAAGCCTCGGCAAAAACGTTGCGGTCCCCCACGTTTGCACGGAACAACGCCAAACCCTGTGTTTGCAGAGCACGCTCCGCCCCGCCGTTGGTCAGAACGGTGCCGACGACGCCCGGCCCGCACAACAGGCCGTGCTTTTTCAGATATTTGGCAATGGCATAAAACACGCGATTATCGTCCAGAATCCGTTCGCCCTGCAGCACGACGCAGCGATCCGCGTCCCCGTCGAACGAAAACCCGAGGTCAAACCCCTTGCCCTGCGCTTTCAGGTACAACGGATGCGTTGCCCCGCACGATACGTTGATGCGCTGCCCGTCCGGAACGTTGTTGAAACAGGTGATCTCTGCCCCGGTTCGGCAGAAAATCTCCTCGGCAAGCCCGGCGGCACTGCCGAAACAACAATCTGCCAAAAGATGCAGCCCTTGCAGATCGCCGGGAAAATCCTTTAATAAAACATCCGCATAACGCGACAGAATTCCCTTCTGCGCAAACAGCCCCAGACGCCGCTCCCCCGAGACGTAAACATCCTCCTCCATGCGCAGTTCCAAAACGCGCTCCTTTTGCGGACACAGTTTCAGGCCGAACGCATCGAAAACTTTCAGGCCGTTATCCTGCGGGGGATTATGCGAAGCCGAAATCATCACGCCGTAATCCGCACCGAATTCTCTGGTAAAATAACTGACGGCATTGGTCGGCGCGACGCCGAGATTCAGTGCCTGCCCGCCGACGGACGCCACGCCGTACTGCAAAATTCCCTGCAGGCTTTCCCCGCTGATGCGGGGATCTCTCCCCACAACTACGACGTTTCCGTCCTCCCCCAAAGCACGCCCCAATAAATAAGCACAGGCGGCGTCCACCGTTTTGCCCGCTTCGCCTCGTATCCCATCCGTTCCGAACCGATATTTCATGCACTGCCTCCAATCTGTTTCCAATGTATGTCGCCTCGGAAAAAAACGTGCCGGATCCGTAAAAAAACAGCCGGGGGAACCCCTCGGCTGTTTTGATTTTTTTATTCTGTTCCCGGCAGGACTTGTTCCGACTGCGAAACGAAGCGTCTTCGCGAAACCGGCATTGCGTCACGGCGAATTCTACCCTCCGGAAGAATTGTCGCTATCGTTCTGAACCCCTTCCGTCTTTTGCGTGCAGGACCATGCGTTTTGCCTCTATGCACCGGAATCGTTGCCGAAAACGGCACTACGTCCTGCACTTTTTTGAGCAAAAGGACAAAACTTTCTTGCGCACAACGGGTAGCTTTATTCTTCTCTCCCGAGGTAGGCAAGCGCGCTTTCCGCCGCTATGGCCCCGTCCGCACAGGCGGTGACCACCTGACGAAGCGGCGTGACGCGTACGTCCCCCGCGGCAAAGATCCCGGGTTCTGCCGTTTGCATGGTCCCGTCTGCCGGAACGTAGCCGTTTTGCAGCGGCAGATATTCTGCCACACAATCCGACAGGGGAATCTGCCCCACTGCCACAAACAGCCCGGAAACCGGCAAGGACCACATTTTCTCCGTTTGTGTCTGCTTCAACGTGATACGCTCGAGATGCTCTTTCCCCTCGCAACGATCCAATTCGTAGCCGGGTAAAAACGTAATTTGCGGGTTCTCCTTCATTTTCTGCACCAAAACGTCCGAAGCGCGCAACTCCTCCCTGCGATGCACCAGATAAACTTTTTTCGCGATGTCGGCAAGATACAAAGCGTCCGTCACGGCGGTGTTTCCCCCGCCGACAACGGCAACCGTTTTACCACGATAGAAGTTTCCGTCGCAGGTAGCACAATAACTGACCCCTTTTCCTTCGAACGGCACGGCCGCGCTCAGTTTTTTTGCGGCAGCGCCCATTGCCAGGATGACCGCACGTGCCTGCACTTCTCCGGAGGAAGTTTTCAGCGTTTTGATTCTTCCGCCCTGCACTTTTTGCACTTTTTCAAAGCGTATTTGCAGCCCGAACTCCTTCGCCTGCAAAAACATCCGGTACGTCAGATCGAACCCGTTGGCATTTGGCACACCGGGATAATTCTCGATCTGCGCTGTTTGCGCCGCCTGCCCGCCGATGGCGGTTGCTTCCAGCAGTATCGTACTTTTTCCGCCGCGCAGAGCATAAATCGCCGCAGTCAATCCTGCCGGCCCGCCCCCGATCACGGCTACGTCAAACACATTCGTCATTTTTCCTCCCTCCGGAACGATTTCGCCGTCCGATACTGCAAATCCGCTCCTTTTGCCCGATGCACAAGGCACAGATATAGTTTCCGTTCGTTTTTTGTTTAGTATACATCAAAATACCCGTTTCGTGCAAGATTTCCCGTTTTTTTGCTGAAAACCGTCTCCCCGCAAGCCCGAAACCGGGCGCAAAAAAACGGAAGGAATCCCGGGCTGCCCGCAAACGGAAAAACCAATCGGATCCCCTAAGCACGCGAAAAAAAACAAAACTCCCGCAAAGCGGGAGCTTGATTGTTTTTTGCAAGCCGATTCGGCAACGATTAACGTTTGCTGAATTGCGGTGCACGACGCGCTTTTTTCAAGCCGTATTTCTTACGTTCTTTCATGCGGCTGTCACGCGTGAGGAAGCCTGCCTTTTTCAGTGCGGATTTATCTTCGCCCGCAACGACCAGAGCACGGCTGATGCCGTGACGGATTGCACCGGCCTGACCGGTATATCCACCGCCGTAGACGTTTACTTCCACGTCGTACTTCTCTGCAACGTTCAACAGAGCCAAAGGTTGTTTTACGATGTATTTCATCGTGTCCAGACCAAAGTATTCGTCCAACGTCTTTTTGTTGATTACAATATTGCCGTTACCGCCCGGAATGACGCGTACGCGAGCAATCGATTTTTTTCTTCTGCCGGTTCCCCAGAATTGTACTTTTTTCTTCAATGCCGTTTTTGCCATACGTTCACCTCATTAAAACTTCAGTACTTCGGGTTGTTGTGCGGCATGTTCGTGCTCGCTACCCTTGTACACACGCAGTTTTTTCAACATTGCGTTGCCCAAACTGTTTTTCGGAAGCATGCCCTTGACCGCGCGGTATACCACGAAGTCGGACTTTTCCTCCATCAGCGTTTTGTAGCTGATTTCTTTCAGGTGACCTGCATAGCCGGAATGACGATAGTATTTCTTTTGCAACAGTTTTTTGCCCGTCAACACCACTTGATCCGTATTGATTACGATGACGTAATCGCCTGCGTCTACGTGCGGCGTAAAGGTCGGTTTGTTTTTGCCCCTCAGGACAGATGCCACTTGGCTTGCCAAGCGACCCAAAGACATACCGGTTGCGTCCACCACGTACCACTTACGTTCTACGGTCTCCGGTTTTGCCATGTAAGATTTCATCATGGATTGTTCCTCCGTAAAAATTAAAACACTGCATATGCCGGAAACCCGCAGGCTCGCGGAAAACCGCGTTTGTGCCCCGCACTACGTTCCACAGCCTATACAGTGTATCGAAATTTACGGTGTTTGTCAACGATTTTGCACACTATAAAAAGTGTTTTTATCTCGCAATACCGCCGTTTACTGCCGTTTTTTGTGCGAAAGCCACTGGGATTCCGCAGTTTCGAGCAAAAGAAAAAGGCGCGTTACAAACGCACCCGCAACCTGCAGCCGAACCCGCAAACGCCGGTTTTCGCAGCCGTATCGTTGTTTTTCTTTTCCTGTTACAGCAAGTCCGCAATCAGCATGATAATTGCATACCCAAAAGAGAATGCGCCGATGATGATGCCTGCAATCGGGAACCCTTTCATGCCGCCGCCGCGTTTCGTGCATTGCACCAAGCCGACAATCGAAAGTACCAGGGCTGCCAGCGGCACTACGCCGAATACCGAAAGGAACAGCGAAATTATGCTGAGAATAAACCCGACCAGCCCCAAAACGTTCACTTTGTTTGCTTTTACCTCTTGCACTTGCGTAGCGGCAACTTCTGTTTGTTGTTCGTTGCTTTCCATATGTTCTTTGTCCATCCTACTCCCCTTCCTCCAAAGAAATTAAACGAAACAGACGCTTTCGTTCCCCAACAGGATACACCTATGTCTTTCGATTGTCAATACTAAAATTCAATTTTCCGTTCAAAAATTCAAAAAAATCCGCTCAAATATTCAAAAAAAAAAAAAACGATCCATATTTTTTTAAAAAAATTCAAATCCCCGTCTGAAGCCTCTTCCGGGAAGGGGCTCCTTCGTCCGGCACGTTCCGTTGTTTCGCACAAGCGATTTTTAACTACAAAAAAGTGCCTCACGGCACCTTTTCTCCCCGGAAGAGTCCCTTTCGAAACGCAGCTTCCGCCCTGCGGAACCTTGCCGACGGATTACTGCGGAGAAAGATCCTCCCCCGCGTACCAGACGTGCTGCAAACACAAACCGCATGCCGGGGCGGTTTTTCCGCTTTTTTTGCGGCATCTTGCCTGCAGCAATGCGGGCATTTCTTCCGGAGCGCGTTTGCCGTATCCGACTTCCAGCAGCGTTCCCACCAGAATGCGAACCATATGATACAAAAAGCCGTTTCCCTCCACGAGAAAGAGCAATTCCTCTCCGTTTCGGACGAGGTCGAACCGGTACAGTTCCCGTACCGTATTTTTGGTTTGAGAGCCGCTCGCCATAAAGGAGGCAAAATCGTGTTCGCCCAGAAAGTACTTAGCGGCCTGACGCATTTTTTCCACGTCCGGCATTTTATAGAACTGCGCAAAACGACCGTCCAGCAGCGGGTGCCGGTACGGCGAAATATAGGCACGGTATACGTATCTTTTTTTTGTTGCGTCGAAGCGGGCATCGAACGCCTCCGCAACGAGACGGCAATCCGTAAGCGCGACGTCCGGCGGCAAACGCAGGTTGACCCCCATCGGGAACGTGCTTACGTGCAGGCGTTTGGGCGTGTCGAAATGGCAGACCTGCATTTCCGCATGCACGCCGCGATCCGTTCTGCCACAGCCGAAGACGCGCACTTCGTGCCCCAACACTTCTGCCATGGCCTTTTCCACCACGCTCTGCACGGAACGGGCGTTTTCCTGACTCTGCCATCCGCTGTAGGCGGCACCGTTGTATTGTACCGTAATGCGATATCTCATAAAAACAACCAGGGGAACTGCGGATACAGTTCGGCGTAGAAATAGTTCATCAAAAAGATGCTGACAAACGCAACCAGAATTACAAACGTTGCGACAACGTCCCGCAGGCCGAATTTCAGTACCTTCATTTTGGTGCAGCCCTTTCCGCCGTGATAGCAGCGGGAATCCATGGCGAGAGCCAGTTCGTCCGCACGGCGCAGTGCCCCGATGAGCAGCGGTATCAGAATCGGGACGAACGCTTTGGCACGCTGCAAAAGGTTGCCTGTATCAAAATCCGCGCCCCTCGCCTTTTGTGCGCATACGATGCGATCCGTCTCTTCCGTCAGCACGGGGATGAACCGCAAGGTGATGCTCATAATCAGAGCGAACTCATGCACGGGGAAGTGCACCACGGCAAGAGGGCTCAGCAATTTTTCGATGCCGTTCGTCAGCACAACGGGCGGCGTGGTAAACGTCAGCAGCGAAGCGCCGATGACAATCAGCAACAGACGCAGCGCCATTTTTGCGGCAAAGTACAGCCCCTGATCCGTAATGCGGATGATCCACCACTCTACCAGAATCGTGCCGCTTTTGACAAAGAAAATATTCAGCACGCAGGTGAAAATCACCAAAAACAGGATGCCCTTGACGCTTTTGAGCACACTTTTGAGCGGAACGCGGCTTGCGGCAACGGCAACGGTCAAAAACAGCAGCACGATGCCGAACTGCACAAAACTCTGTACGAAAAAGATGCCGACGATGTAGAAAATGGTCAGCACGATTTTTGTGCGAGGATCCAAGGAATGCAAAAAGGAAGACGCAGGATAGTACTGCCCGAACGAAAGGTCTCTAAACACGGAAATCCTCCTTTCGGCGCACAAGATGCTCCTTCATTTTTTCTACGGTGAGACAATCCTCCGGAACGGAGACGCCGTGTTCCTGCAGGAATAAGCGCAACTGCGCCATTTGCGGCAACTCCAACCGCAAACTTTTTACCAGATCCGCCTGTGCAAACAAATGCTGCGGTGTATCCACCGCGGCAAGGCGCCCGTCCTGCAGCACCGCAACTTTCGTAGCGTATTCCGCCACTTCGTTCATATCGTGATTCACCATGATGACGGTGGGCGTGCAGGTCTCCTTCAGACGCAGCACCAAATCCAGAATTTCTTTTTTTCCGCGCGGGTCCAGCCCGGCGGTCGGTTCGTCCAGCACCAGCACTTTCGGCCGCATGGCAACGACACCCGCAATGGCCACGCGCCGTTTTTCCCCGCCGGACAACTCGAACGGAGATTTTTCTTTGACGTATTCGTAATCCATCCCCACAAATTGCAGGGCTTCTTTGACGCGCTCTTCGATTTCTGCCGAGGAAAGCTTCATATTTTTGGGGCCGAAGGCCACGTCGTTATAGACGGTATCCGCGAACAACTGATACTCCGGATACTGAAACACCATGCCTACCAGGCTGCGAAGGCGCTTGAGATCCGCCTTCTTTTCCGAAAGATCCACGCCTTCTACCACGATTTTGCCGCTTTGCAATTTTACCAGTCCGTTCAGGTGCTGCACCAGCGTGCTTTTTCCGCTGCCGGTATGCCCCACGAAACAAAAAAACTCGCCCGTCTCAATGGTAAGCGACACGTCGGTCAGCGCGCGCTTTTCAAACGCGGTGGAAGGGTTGTATACGTAGTTCAGCTTTTCGATAAGTATTGACATACGTCTTCCCCCAATTCCTGCACCGTCATGTTGTTTTTCAGCGGGAAACCGCTTTCGATCAAGGCGGAATTCAGTTCCACCGCGCGCGGCACCGCCAACCCGATTTCTTTCAGTTCCTTCCCTCGCGAAAACACCTCCCGCGGGGAGCCGCTCATCACGGTTTTGCCGCCGCTCAGCACGACGACGCGGTCGGCATCCAGCGCTTCTTCCATAAAGTGCGTGATCAGAACCACAGTGATCCCCTCTTCGCGATTGAGGCGATGCACCGTTTGCAGCACTTCTTTTCTCCCTTGCGGATCCAGCATTGCGGTGGATTCGTCCAGAATCAAAACGCGCGGCTTCATGGCAAGCGCCCCCGCAATGGCGATGCGCTGTTTTTGCCCGCCGGAAAGTTTGGTGGGCGTTCTGTCCCGATACTCTGCCATGCCGACGCTATCCAGTGCCCATTGCACACGCCGGATGATTTCCTCCCGCGGAACACCGAGGTTTTCCGGACCGAACGCGACGTCGTCCTCCACGATGGAAGCAACCATCTGGTTATCCGGGTTTTGAAACACCATTCCCACTGTTTTGCGGATTTCCAGAATATCGAAACCCGGTTCGGTCGAATCCGTCTTTTGCCCGAACACCGTGACTGTACCTTTTTGCGGCAGCAGCAGGCCGTTCATCATTTTGGCCAGCGTGCTTTTTCCGCTGCCGTTGTGCCCCACCAGCACCAAAAACTCTCCTTCGTATACGGAAAGAGTCACCCCGTCCAGTCCGCGCATGGCGGAATTGTCCGGCGTGCCGTCCTCCTTCACGACCTTATATTTATAAACTACGTTCTCGATGGAAATGATTTCTTTCATGTTTGTTCCGCCGTGTTTTGCCCGGTTTTGCAGGCGTTTTTCCGTTTGAGCGGATCGCCTGCGCTTCTTTATTGGTAGTATATCACATTTGCCCTCTTTCACAAACTATTTTCTTGCGGTTTTTTTGCACCCGAGCGCCCGGGGGCTTGTCGATTTTTCGAGGTTTTTGCCGCGCATACCATTGACGAAACGCGGCGATAATTATATAATGTAGGAAGTTATCAAACGAATATATCGAAAAGGGTTTTCCCTTTCGAAAGTTAGGAGGAAGTTATTAATGGCTAAAAAAACAGTAGACGGCAATACAGCTGTCAGTCACGTTGCGTATGCCTTTAGCGACGTTGCGGCAATCTACCCGATTACCCCGTCCTCGCCGATGGCAGAAGTAGCCGACGAATGGGCAGCGAACGGCAGAAAGAACTTGTTCGGCCAAACCGTACACATCACCGAAATGCAGTCCGAAGCGGGCGCAGCAGGTGCGGTTCACGGTTCGTTGACGGCAGGCGCGCTGACCTCTACCTTCACGGCAAGCCAGGGCTTGTTGCTGATGATCCCGAACATGTACAAAATCTCCGGCGAATTGCTGCCGAGCGTATTCCACGTTTCGGCACGTGCGTTGGCGTATCACGCTTTGAACATCTTTGGGGATCACTCCGACGTTATGGCTTGCAGACAGACCGGTTTTGCCATGTTGGCAAGCAACTCCGTACAGGAAGCACAGGACCTTGCATTGGTGGCTCACCTTGCTACGCTGGAATCCTGCGTGCCTTTCCTTCACTTCTTCGACGGGTTCCGTACCAGCCACGAAGTGAGCAAAATCGACATGATCGACTACGAAGACATGGCGAAACTGTTGGATATGAAATATGTGGACGCTTTCCGTGCGCGCGCTCTGAACCCGGAACACCCCGTACAAAGAGGCACCGCTCAAAACCCGGATATCTTCTTCCAGAACAGAGAAGCCTGCAATAAACACTACGAAGCGGTACCCGCTATTGTAGAAAAATACATGGAAAAAGTCGGCGAACTGACCGGCCGTCACTACCACTTGTTCGACTACGTCGGTGCCCCCGATGCGGAAAAAGTGGTCGTTCTGATGGGCAGCGGCGCAGGCTCGGCACAAGAAGCCGTGAACTACCTGATGGCACGCGGCGAAAAAGTCGGCGTACTGAAAGTGCACCTGTACCGTCCGTTCAGCGCAAAACACATGGTTGCTGCGCTGCCGAAGACGGTAAAGAAAATTGCAGTGCTTGACCGTGTGAAAGAATGCGGTTCCTTAGGCGAACCCCTCTACCTCGACGTCGTTGCGGCTCTGCGGGAAGAAGGCGTTTCCATCCCGGTGGTGGTCGGCGGTCGTTACGGCCTCGGCGGAAAAGAATTCACCCCCACCCATATGGTTGCGGTTTACAAAAACCTGGATGCAAAACACCCGCTGAACCACTTCAGCGTTGGCATCGAAGACGACGTGACGCATCAATCCTTGCCGATCACGGAAGAAATCGACGCGGCAGAACACGGCACCACTCGTTGCAAATTCTACGGTCTGGGCAGCGACGGTACCGTCGGCGCAAACAAGAACAGCATTAAAATTATCGGCGACCATACCGATTTGTATGCACAAGGCTATTTCGAATACGACTCCAAGAAATCCGGCGGCATCACCATTTCTCACTTGCGTTTCGGGCCGAAGCCGATTATTTCTTCTTACCTTGTGAACCAGGCGGAATTCATCGCTTGCCACAACGCTTCTTACGTGTTGAAGTACGACATGCTCTCCAGCGCGGTAGAAGGCGGAACCTTCCTGCTGAACTGCAGCTGGACGCCGGAAGAACTGGAAGAACAACTTCCCGCTTCCATGAAACGTCAGATTGCACAAAAGCACCTGAAGTTCTACACCATCGACGGTTTGAAGATCGCTCAGGAAGCAGGCAGCGCAAAATCCACCAACATGGTTATGCAGGCTGCATTCTTCAAGTTGGCGAACATCATCCCCTACGAAGAAGCAGAAAAATACATGAAAGAAAAAGTAGTGCAAACCTACGGCAAGAAAGGCGAAAAAGTTGTTGCGGCAAACATCAACGCAATCGACCACGCCGTTACCGGTCTGCATGAAGTGAAATATCCGGAAAGCTGGGCAAACGCTACCACCGGTGCCGTTGCGCCTTACTTCCCGACGACCAAATACTTTGAAGAATTCGTGAAACCGATTCTGGCACAGGAAGGCAACAAACTGCCCGTCAGCGCTTTTGCACCGGACGGAACCGTGCCGACCGGAACCACGCAATTCGAAAAACGTGCAATTGCCGTGAACATCCCCGTTTGGGATGCTCAAAAATGTATTTCCTGTAACCGTTGCGCTCTCGTTTGCCCGCACGCAGCCATCCGCCCCGTGCTGGTAGCAGAAGGCGCAGAAAAGCCGGCTGCCTTCACTACGAAAGCGTACCCGCAGGCAAAAGGTTACGAATATCGCATCCAAGTGAATCCGTTGGATTGCTCCGGCTGCGGTTCCTGCGCGAACGTATGTATCGCAAAAGAAAAAGCCCTCACCATGGTTCCCCTTGCAGAAGTGGAAAAAGTGGAAGTGGAAAACTACAACTACAGCCTCACCGTTCCGCACGTGGAAGCCGGCAACCCGGCAACCGTGATCGGCAGCCAGTTCAAACAACCGTTGTTTGAATTCTCCGGCGCTTGCGCAGGCTGCGGTGAAACCCCGTATGTAAAACTGATTACGCAACTGTTCGGCGACAGAATGGTAGTTGCAAACGCAACGGGCTGCTCCTCCATCTATGGCGGCAGTGCACCGACCTGCCCCTACACCGTCAACGAAAAAGGACAAGGCCCCGCTTGGGCAAACAGCCTGTTCGAAGACAATGCGGAATTCGGCTATGGGATGCAATTGGCTTACAAACAACGTCGCGATCGCATCGAAGACGTGCTGAAGCAAGTAGTAGAAGCCGGCACCACGGCAGAACTTGCAGAAGCCGCACAAGAATGGATTGCCAACAAAGACGAAGCGAAAGGCAGCGTTGCCGCAAGTGAAAAACTGCGTGCCGCTTTGCCGGCAGCAATTGCAGCCGCTCAGGGCGAAACCAAAGCACTGCTGCAAGAAGTGGAAAAAGCAGAAGATTGCTTCGTGAAGAAGTCCTTCTGGATCTTCGGCGGCGACGGCTGGGCATACGACATCGGCTACGGCGGATTGGATCACGTGCTGGCCAGCGGCGAAGACGTGAACGTGCTCGTTCTGGATACCGAAGTTTACTCCAACACCGGCGGTCAGGCTTCGAAATCCAGCCCGACGGGTGCCGTTGCAAAATTTGCGGCAGCCGGCAAACGCGTCAAGAAGAAAGACCTCGGCATGATGGCCATGAGCTACGGCTACGTTTACGTTGCACAAGTCGGTATGGGCGCAGACCCGAACCAACTGTTGAAGGCCGTGACGGAAGCAGAAGCTTACCATGGACCGTCCCTCATCATCGCTTATGCTCCTTGCATCAACCATGGTATTAACATGAGCAAACCGCAAGAAGAAATCAAGAAGGCTGTGGACTGCGGCTACTGGCAATTGTACCGGTACAACCCGGCATTGGAAGAAGTGGGCAAGAACCCCTTCACGATGGACAGCAAGGCGCCGACCGGCAGCTACCAAGACTTCATCCGCGGCGAAACCCGTTACGCTTCCCTGTTGAAGACGAAACCGGAAATCGCAGAGAAACTCTTCTCTACCGCGGAAAAAGAAGCGATGGAAAGAGTTCAGAAATACGAAGAC
>CAKPYT010000018.1 GCA_934203075.1 uncultured Clostridia bacterium
CGGGGATGGCAACCCGGTCGCCCACTTTGTAGTTCGAAGTGAGGTCGTTGGATTTGATCGCGCCGCCGGTAGACAACCCGGAAACCCCGATCATATCGCCGGTGGTTTCGTCCAGAATCACAAATTCCGCAACGTTTGCCTGACCGATGGCAACCACGGTGCCTTCCAGCACGTAAACGCCGCCTACGGCTTTGGTTTTCAATTCGCTGACGCTCAGGAACTGACCGGTTACGTCCATTTCTACCGATTTACGAATCAGTTTGTTTTTCACGAACAGTTCCAGTTCCAACGTCAACTTATGGTTGGCGTAAGAGGTGGAGATCAGGTCTTCCTGCGTGGGATGCTGCCATTCTGCGTCTTCCGTTCCGTCCGCATAAACGGCCTTGTAGCGCACCGCTTCCAGTGTCAGGTTGCCGGCAGAAACCAGAGCCTGGTTCACTTCTACCTTCGCATCCGTAACGGTGGCCGAAACGGTAATGTGCACCACAGCGGCATATCCGCCGTAGGAAACGATTACCTTCGTGTCCGCCACCGTCAACGCTTCCGTTTTATCCACGGTGTAGTCGGTCACGATCTCTTTCGTTCCGTCCGTTTTCGTTGCTTTCACAACCATACCGGTGGGGTCGAATTTTTCGCCCGGGGCATATATGACTTTCGTCGGTTGTGTCGTAATTTCTACTGCGGTCACATCCGACTTGCCACAAGCGGTAAAAGCGAATACCAGCGTAAGCAGCAAGGCAAACGTAAGCAGTGTTGTTACAGTCTTTTTCATACGAGTCCTCCTTGTTTTGGTGCGTATTCTTCGGGCAGCGATAGCCAGATACGATATACGTCCAGAATAAGTTTACCATGTTATGGAAAAAAGTCAATAGGAAGTTCTCTTAAGGCAGCACGTTAATGCGTAAAAATTGGCGAAAAACCAAACCGAAAGCCCGGCAATTCGGAAATCGGTAGAAGAAAACGGGAACGATGCAATTTCTTGCATCGTTCCCGTTTCGATTGGTTCAGGATGGACGAAGCGATGTTCGGTCAGTGGTTCCGTTTCGATTTTGTTTCGTTTGCCCGCAGGCGGTTTTGCCTACGGTCGGTTTTTCTCGCAACTGCGGTCGGGGAGGAAGGGAAGTTCTGCTTTCCTCTTTTTTGCACGGCCGTGTTATTTTTTGGGGTTTGGTGCAAAAACTTCGTCCCTGCCGATGTAGTTGCGTTCGGTTGCGGCAATCGGCACGGCACGGTGCTTTTTCAGCCATACGAAGAGGGCCGCCAGTGCCGCGGACAAAACCAGCGCCGCAACGGCGTAGCCGATGGGGTAGGTCGTGTGCCGATAGCAGGCGTAACCGCTTTCCGTCCCCGCGACGGGGGCGGTATCCGGGTCGTAGGGCAGGCCGTAACGTTCGGCAAGGCGCTGCAGGTTCAGGAGGCTTGCCACGGGCAGATGCATCAGTCTGCCGCATTGCAGCAGTCCGTAAGAGGGGTTGCGGCCGGCAACGGATACGGTGGTGTAGAGCGGCGGCGAAAAATAGCCGCTTTCGAGGAAGGAATCCCACCCGGTGCCGAGGCCGACCATACTGCCGCCGACGTTCAGCACAAAGCCGAGGCGGGGCAGTTCCTTTTGCAGGTATTCCAGGCGTAAATCGATGTTGGTGCGGAAATCCTCCTCGTACAGAAACTGCACGCCGGAAGCGCGAATCCGCTCCAGAATGGCGGTTTTTTCCGCCTCGTCCGAAAAGTCCGTGCCGACGTCGTCGTTTCCGCCGAGGGAAACCAGGTCGACGCGGTGATGCAGCACCCCGGCGGAGTAAAGGTATTCCGCCATGTCAAAAAAGGTGAAGTTCGGGTCGTTGGCGCCATAGTAGGACGCGCCGATCCCCGCCATCACGCGGAAATCCAGCCCGTAGGCCTCTGCCGCCGCCATGGCGCAAAGGTTCATGGCCGGGAAGGAGCCGGAAAAAACCAACACGGCCTGATCGCCTTTTTTCAGACCGGCCTTGGCAAAAAAGCCGACGATCACTGCCGCCCAGTTCGGGTTGCAGGACGTTCGTTTGGATTCCAACACCCCGTCCGTGGTGGTGATGGAGGTGTACTCGCCGGAACCGATCATGCCCGTTTGCAGTTTATCGTCCGGCGAGAGGGCGATGGAGTGCTCCGTTTTGTATTGTTTGACGGCGCGCATAGCGCGTTCCGCCAATTTTGCCGCATCGTCCATCACGGAGGCCTGCGGGTGCGGTGCGGAAAAACTGCCGGTCAGGGTAAAAACCACGGCAAGCGCCACGATCGTTAACCACACCGCCAGAACGAGCCACGCATGCGGGACCGTTTTTTTACCGTAGGTTTTCATAACAAAACCCCCATAGAGGTCAGTGCCAGCACGCACAATTCCAACAGACCTACCACAATGCCCAGCGAAAGGGTGGTTTTTACCGCCCCCTGCCGATACATGGCAGAAGCAATGATGCCCGGTACCGTGTAGCCGATCAGTTCCATTACGGAGCCGTTAAACCCGGCAAACAGGCCGAAGATCAAATTGAACAGGAAGTTCAGCAAAAAGCCGAGCAGAATCATCAGGGCAAAGCGGCGTTTGCCGAAAATCAAAAACCGTTTGGCAAGCAGTTTGATCAAAAAATAGACGCACAGTGCCAAAGCCAGCGTGTACACCATGCGCAGCGGCTGCGTAACGTAAAGAACCATCAGCCCCGGCACGATAATGCCGCCGGGGGAAAGATCCGTGCATTCGTAGTATACGATACTGAAAATTACGCCTAAAATCAGAATTTCCGTCACTTTTGTTCTCCGTTCGGCTGAAAGTATTCGATCAATCGCATTCCGTCGTTTGCGATGTTTCCGCAGCCGAAAACATATTTTTCTTGTAAAAGCCGGTCGTAGCGCTGCAGGGGGCAGGCGGATACGCCTCGTTTTTGCAGTTGACGCTGCACGTAGCGCAGGTTGTTGCCCGTAAGCAGAACCTTGGCACACGGCATTTTGGCGACCATTTCCACGTGTTGATCGATGCGGAACGGCCGGTCGGAACGGCTGTTTAGCAAAATCGTGATTTCTTCGGCGGGGTAGGTTTTTTGCAGATCTTCGTATACCGCCAGGGTGGATTCCGGGTCGTTAATGGAAAAGCCGTTAATAAAAACGGTATTGCCTTTGGTGAAAACCGCCAGGGCACCCGGGTCGTGACGGTAGTTTTTCATTCCGGCAAGAAAATCGTTGCGGTTCAGATGCAGTTCGTCGCACACCTGCAGGGCAACGGCAACGTTTTCGGCAAAGGTGTCCAGCGGGTCGCCGTCGTAGGGGGCGGCAACCGCCACGCGGGAGCCGAGTTTTTGGGCACAGCCTGCAAAAATCGGGACGAACTTGTTTTCGCCCAGCACGACCACGCCGTTTTTCGGCACGGTGTTGGCAAGAGAATAGGCAATGGCCGGGAGGTCGTCTCCCATTTCGTCCAGATGGTCGGCACGCACGTTGGTGATGACGCCCACGTCGGAGTGGAGAATGCGATGTTCGCAAAGGTATTGCAACTCCGGATTCACCGCCATGCATTCGATGACCAGAGCTTCTGCCCCTTCGCGGGCGGCAAAGCGCAGCGTGCGCAATTGTTCGCGGATATTGGCCGGTGCCAACCGTTCGATGGGTTTGGCAACGTTGTTTACGTCCAGCACGGTGGGGACGGTCCCCGTGGTTTTGCCCACGACCTTCAGCCCGCAGCCGCGCAGCCCTGCGTCGATCAGCCGCGTCACGGTGCTTTTGCCGCGCGTCCCGTTGACGTGCACCACAATTTTAAGTTGTTTGCGCCATTTTTGCAGCAGAGCGCGTTCGATCCCCACGTAGGCGAGGTAGGCGGCCGCAAGCGTCGCGACGAGAATGGTAAAAAGTTTCATAGTTGCTCCTCCGTCGGCAGGAACGGGAACCCCGTCGAGGCCGAGTCGGTTCGTGGTATCCGTGTGCGGATACATGTTTATTTTAGCATCGATAAAGGGTTTAAGCAACCGTTTTTCGAAAAAGCAAATCCGCCCCGAGGCAAGGGGCGAAAAGAAAGGAAAAACAAAAGGGTTCCGCCGCTTTTTTCTTTCTCCTCTTGGGGGATTTAGCCGGGCTCGGCGCGCAGCCTGCTTTTTTGCGAGGGCTTTGGAGGCGGCGGTTTGTTACCTGCTAATTATATATATTATGGATGGAAATGCCCTTCACGGTGATGATGCGGTTTGCTACTATATATATTGTTATATATATTATATACTATAGTTATATATATAACTAGGGGAACGCGGCAACCCGGGAGAAAGCGCAAAAAAGAAAAAAACAGATGACCGAAGGGGTAACCTGTTTTTTTGTTGTGTTGTACTTTTTGTTTGCCGGGCGACGGTCGGTGGAAAAGTGCTTTCGCAAAACTTTTGCCGACCGGCGATCCGAAGCCTGGCAAGGTTTGTGGTTCTTCTCCCGCAACGAAAGGCGAAAGGGCAACTGCAAAGTTGAGATCTGCCTTGTGCCGAGGGGCTCGCCCGCAACGGGCTGCTGCAGGGGACTACTCGATTTCCACACGGGCAACGGGGGCATGTTCGGCACGGAACCATTTCATGGTAGCGTTGGCGTTTTCCACACTGCCAGTGGTGAAGATCTGCACTTTGCCCTTTTCCGTGCTTGCGGTTTCCAGGGCGTGTTCCTTCAGGTAGTTCGCCAGATATTCCGAAGTGGGGGTGCCGCAATCCACGTACCGAATGTCTCCCAGTACTTTACGCATTTGCGGTTCCAGCAGGCTGAAGTGCGTGCATCCGTGGATGAGCGTATCGAATCCTTCGTTGCGGATTTCTGCCAGTTTGCCGGCAACCAGTGCTTCTCCGGCGGGGTCGTCCACGTCGTGAGATTCTACAAAATCCACAAATTCGCTGCAGGCCAGGGGCACGGGCGTAACGCCGGCTTCCTGCAGCAGTTGCTGATACTTTCCGCTGCGAATGGTGCCGACGGTGGCAAGGACCGCCACTTTCTTGTTTTTGGTGAGGCTTACGGCCTTGGCACAGGTCGGCTGAATCACGCTGATGACGGGCACGTCCGTGATGGCTCTTGCGCGTGCGATTTGCAGCGACGCGGTGTTGCAGGCAATCACAATGGCTTTTGCGCCGTGTTCCACCAGGTAACGAGCCACCTTTTCGACACGGTCACCCACTTCCTGCTGCGATTTGGTGCCGTAGGGGCAATGCCCCTGATCCGCCACGTAGAGAAAGTCTTCGTTCGGAAAGGTTTGAATGAGTTTTTCCAGCACGGTCAGTCCGCCGATGCCGGAGTCGAATACGCCGATCGGTTGTTTCTTTTTTTGCATAGTGCTTCCTTTGCGCCTGGTCCCTTGCTTTTTGGTTTCGAATTGTGCGGGCAGGTGGAAACGCTTTGTCGGTTTTGGCTTTTGCATCTCGTTTTGCCTGTTGCCCGAGGGTTTTCTTTGGGGGCACGCGCGGCGCGCTTTTTTGAGTTGTTTTCCCGAAATTCGTTTCGAGGCAGACCGAAGCAAGCGTAAGGCTCCCTTCGGTGTGTACCGAAACGAAAACGGAGCCGCCTTGCGGCGACCCCGCTCGTTTGGTTACTTGTTTTGCGCTGTTACGCGCAGTACCGTATGTCGTATTCTGCGTTCGGTTTCCCTTGGCAGTGCTGCGGCATCGGGTTATGCTTCTGCAGAAGCGGCTGCCAGGCTGTATGCAGCGGGGTTGATGATAACCCAAGCGTGCATCGTAGCGCCGGAACCGCAGCTGACGGCGTAGATGGTGCCGCTTACGTTGTAGCACGTGCTGCCGCTGGCTTGCGGAATACCCACTTCGCCGTACCAGGTGGTTTCAGAACCCTTTTGTGCGGTGAGGTATTCGTTCAGCAGATATTGACCTCTTGCAAAGAAGCTGAAGGTTTTGGTGCTTGCGTCCGCATAGGTGTATCTTGCTCCGGCACTGTTCGTCGCGTTCTTGTAGTTCAGTTGATAACGGCAGTTATCGTTGCCGCTGCCGGTACCCACAAGGGCAAAGTCGCCGGAGAATTTCACTACCTGGCCGCCGATTCCTTTGATGGTAGCCGCATAAGCCGCCATGGTTTCGTCGCTGGTAACTTCTGCATCCAAGTGCAGGTTGCTGTAGTCGATGGTGTTCCCGGAGGAAACGATTTCCACGGTGGTGAATTCGGTGTTGCGCAGGGTGCGTGCACCGTCTTCCGTGATGAGATCTACGTTTTTGATGCGCAGTTCGTCACCCGCTTTGATGTCCACTTCGCCCACTTTGTAGTTGGTGGTGTTGTACCAAACCATATACACGCCGTCCGTCAGGATGAGACCTGCTTTCGGGTCTGCAGTGTTGGCAGAAGTGTTACCGAAGGTTACCACTTTCGCTACCAGGCTCGGCACGGAAGCAGCCCCTGCGGTCAATGCTTCGGAGATGGTCTGATCCACTACCGATGCGCCTTCCATAATGAGAGTGACGTCACAGGTTTGTTCTTTGCCGCCTACCGTGTAGTGTGCGGTCAGCACGACGGTTTGCGTGGTTTCAAACGCAGCGTATGCACCGGTGGTGGTGTTGATTACGCCTTCCGGAGATACCGTCCAGGTGATGGCACCGGCATGTTCGGTAGAAGCAGGCAGGTTAATGGCGCCGGCCGTTTTTGCGTCGATCTGCGTGGTGGGGAACGATTTTACGATCTCTCTCTTTGCCATATCTTCATCCGACAGGATGGGGGACAAGGTGCAGCTGGACGCATAGTCCACGATGGCCAATTGATAGTAGGTAGAGGTCCAGTGAGATACGACTGCGTAAACTTCGCCCATCACCGGAACTGCCGTTGTGCCGTTCTTCGGTGCAACGTAGGCTTCCGTAATGCCGAAGGCATCTTCCCACCAGTTTGCTTTTGCGTTTACTTCGTTCAGGTTCGACTTGAAGGAGAAGACGTATACTTTTCCGTTCGGGCCGGGAAGTTGACAATCCGCATTGCTTTCGCCCGGTTTGTAGAGCAGTTTGAAGTTTACGGGGAAGGAGCTTGCGCTCATACCGATGTGCAGCGGAGCGTCCTTCGTGCCGGAGATTTTCACCAGCGTGCCGAACGGCAGGTTTGCAGCCAGGTTTTTGAGGCTTGCTTCGTCGGTTACGGTCACCATGCTTTCTTTTGCTTTGGCCAGGTCAAAACCTTTTTGAGCGGTTTTCACTTCTACCGAGCCGTTGGTCAGAGATACGCAGTGACGACCCGTTTGTTCCGGAGCGCCGCTATCGATTTTCGCGGTGTTGACGGTGTAGGAACCGATGATGGTTACTTCGTCGCCCACGCCGTAAGCCACGCCGGATGCGCTGTTGTTGGTTTTATATGCGCCGTGCACGCCGCCTACTGCCGTTGCGTTGGTAACGTACAGCATTTTGCCGGTGGCGTTGTCGATCAGGATGTAGCCGTGGCGGGTGGCGTTGTCGTTACCGTCGTTTGCGTAGGTCAGGATGACGCCCGTAACTTTTACGGTGTCGCCGTCGTGCGCATTTTCAATTACGTCCGCAATGGTTGCTTCGCTAATCGGTTTCAGGTTGATGCTGTAATCTACCGTTACGGAGTCCGTCGCGGTGGTAGCAATGTTGAGTTTCAGGGTGACGGTTTCTGCTGCGGTGATTGCCGCAACCGTTGCAATGTTGTTTGCAATCGTCACTTTTTCGGAATCGCTCGTCCAGGAAAGTTGAATGGACGGAATCGGTTCGTATACGGAAGGCAGAGTGAAGTTGCCGGAACGGTCGTGACCGATCTGCGCTTCTACCCAGGCAACGACCTGATCTTTCATAGCGGCAGCGCTCAGCGGATTTTCCGTTACGTTTGCAGCCTTATCGATGAAAGAAACAGAGAACACGTTGTTGGAGTTGCCGTGGATCACTACGTTGATGTCAACGCGTTTGCCTTGGAAAGCATCCAGTTCGTTTACGGAAGAAGTGGTGTTGAACAGCAAAGAGTTGCCTTCTTCGTCCGCAATAACCAGACGTTTTGCAGCGTCCTTGCTGAGGGTGCCGGTGATTTTTACGTATTCGCCGTACACGCCTTCTTTTGCGTTTTTATCCATTGCTTTGATGGCGGCAATGGAGCTTGCTTTTGCGGTGAGCGACACGGTGGTCGTACCGGTTTTGGTGACTTCCGCTTGTTTCAGTTGCGGCGGCTTTACGCTTGCGCCCGCATTAAACTGCGCGGAAACGGTCACAACGTCGCCTACGGCAACTGCTTCTGCAGAGTTCACGTAGATGTGACCGGTTTCGTCCATCAGGTAGAACCCGCCGGACAGTTTGCCGAATACGGTACCGGATACGGTGACCTCGGCATTGTTCGTGGCTTCGGTCAGGACGGATTTGATGGTCTGAGCCTTCGATTCCGGTTCCTTCGGGCCGCATGCCGCGAAGCAGGTAATCGCTACCGCTAAAACCAGCAGCAGGGCGATAAATTTGTTTTTCATAGTTACCTCCTTGTATTTTATCGACTCCAAGCCATGTCGAACATGGCGGATAAAATATTGAGTTGCTGTCTCACACGAACTTCCACATTGCTTTGGTTGCCGTGCAGACCGTTGATATCCCGGTTGGTTTCTACCGTAAATACCACGGTATCGGGCTGCGAGTCGCTGAAGTATTGATCAAAACTGCCCTGTTCCGGGTTGGTGTAGAAGGAAAAATCAACTTCGTCTTTCGGTTTGTATTCCGTATTGTACTTGACGATCATCTCTTCTACGAAGAACGCGGAAGCACCGTTGCTGTAAATTACGCTGTCTCCCAGGATATATCTTTCGCCATCAGAATAACTTGCGCGAGATTCGTGCAGATCAATGATGTAGTCGCAGGAGTATTCTTCTATGGTAGTCACAATTGCGTTTGCAATCTTTTGTGTGACGGTACCGGTTGCGCTGCCGGGGAAGGCACGGTTCAGGTCGGTGTGTTTTACGCCGTTATACATGCCGTTGCTGCCCTGACCTGCGTAACGTTTTTGCAAACGATCCGCCAGGATATTGACTTGCGGAATCAGAAGAACCGTTCCGCAGATACCGTCCATTGTTTTCAGGTCTTCCACCAGTTGCAACCCGGCGGTCCATCCGGCGACTTCGTCGCCGTGGGTTCCGCCGATGATTGCGATGGTAGGACCTTCTACGTTCGTTACGTACTTATGCACCGTGGTTTCATAATCCGAACCGAGGTTCGTCATAATCTTCCAACTGGTGTAAGTTACTTTTGTCAGAACCTTATCGCACACGTCGCACGTGCCGTCGCCGTTTTCGTCCTTATGAACTTTGCAAGTTTTCTTGGTGGGTTCGTCCGGAGTGTTCGGGTCGTCCGTCGGCGTGCATGCGGTAAGGGTGGTTGCCAGTGCCAGCAGCAGTGCCAGCAGCAGGCAAAGAAATGTTGTTTTTTTCATAACGTAAAAGTTCTTTTCTTATGGCTTAGAACAGCGGAGCCATGCCCGTTGCCATTTTTGCCAGAGAAGTGAAGTAGAACGCTTTGTACAGATCGAAGTATCCGTCGCTGTTAGCGTTGTCGCTGGTGGAGCTCTTTACTACGATTGCTTTTGCTTGCGGGCAAACAACATCCAGGAAGCTGTCCGTCAAGGTGCCGCGACGTGCTTTGCCGCCGGTGTGCAGCACTACGATCTGGAATTTGTTTTCTTTTGCTGCCGCAACCAAATCGTTTGCTCTGACCAATTCGGATTCCTTGGTGTAGCCGTTGGTGCCGCCGAGGCCTTTTGCAGAACCGCTGACAACGATGAATACGACGGAGCCGTCTTCAATGTCTTTTGCTTCCAGCAGGTTGTTTTTCACATAGGTGCTGTCGGAAGCGGTGGTAGCTTCGCTACGGCCGGATGCGTTCTTCACGATGGTAACACCGGTGGAGAAGGAGTCCTGACCGATCGAGGTCACGTACACTTTTTTGCCGCTGCACAGGTCAACAACTGCGGTGTCCGCAATGGGAGCGTCCGTCGAGCCGGGGGTATCCGGGTTGTCCGGTTGATCCGGGGTATCCGGGTTTTCGGGGTCTTTCGGGCCACATGCCGCAAAGGTAAAGACCATAGCCAGAACCAATGCCAGGGTTAACACGAGAGTTAAAAGTTTTTTCATTGTTGTTTCTCCTTTTTTTGTTTATTTCGCAGGAGCAAGATAGTATCCCGCTCCGTTGGTGTAGATGTCCATATAGCTCGGCATGCTGATGCTGAAATCGCCGAGTACGGAATAGTCCACGATGGAAGTACCGTCGTAGCTTTCACGCGTCAGGCCGGAGGCGTTGTTAAACGCTTGTGCCAACACGTCCACACAGCACACGTGGCGCGCTGCGCGCTCGTCGATGTGCACCGGGGGTGCGTACAGCAAACCGGCTTCTTCCGCAATGTCGTACAGTTTGTCCTTACCGGTGACGATGAGGTCCTCGGTGAAGGGTCCGCGGTATTTGCCTTGCGATGCGTTGGACGTTTCGAACAGGTATACCAAAGCGTTCGTGTAGTCGCCCAATTCGCGGTGCGTCAGCCCGTGGAAGTTGATGGGGGATTGCGAGAAGTTCAGCGTGTCGATGCCTGCCATTTCTGCCAGAAGGGACGCTTCACCGGTGATGGATTCTGCCGCCTGGTGGTACACGCCCTGGTTGATGTTGGAGTATTCCGGAGATGCTTCGTGCAGGTCGATGGCGATGGAGATGTTGTTTTGACGAATGATTTGCGTTACGGCGTATGCCACACGTTCGGTGTAGTTGCCGTCCACAGAACCGGGGTAAGCACGGTTCAGGTTACGCACTTCGCTTGCAGACAGGGTCTGACCGGATTGTTTGTGAGAATACATATCCGGCGTAGGCCATTGGTCTACCGTGTTGCTTGCACGGGAGCCGAACTTAAAGGTGCGTTGGCTGCCGTCCTTTGCGGTGAGGTGATAGTATTCCGGAGAGGCTTCTTGCGGGTGCGTGTGCGTGTAGCCGCTGCGGTTGGTTTCCGTTACGATGTACAGTATGCCGCGTTCCACGGTTGCCGATTCCAGAATGATGGTTGCGGCGATTTGTCCTGCGGGTTCGTTCGGGTGCGTTCCGCCGAGTACCAGCATGCTGGGAACTTTTTCGACTTCCGCCTTGGAAACGGCAAGAGAGCTATCCGCCGCTACCGCCGCTTTTGCTTCCGCATAGGTCATAACCGCTGCGTCTGCCGTGCCGGCTTTTACGGCCGCTGCCGCTGCCACGACGTCTGCCACTTCGTTTACGGTGGTCAGGCTTGCTTTGGCAATGGTGAGCGATTCGCTGCCGGTGATGCCGCAAATGTGTTTGCCCGTTGCATTCAGGCTATCCAGCGTGTTCAGTTGATCGGCATTTTCGGCCTTGATCAAAGCCACGGTGTTTTTGCTGCCGTATTTGATGTAGATTGCGGTATCCGCCCCGACCGTCCCTTTCAGGTTGGGGGAGTAGTCCACAAAGTGTTGAATTTCGTCTACCAGATCGGTATTGAAGTAGGCGTTGTATTGACGGAAACTCACAAAGTCTACCGCAACGATCGAGCCTACGACAAGCGCGATTGCCAGAATGATGGCGGTAACGACGATATTCGTTTTTTGATTTTTTAAACTAAGTTTTGCCATAATCATATCGCCTCCGCTACTTAATCAGGAACAGTCTCAGCAGCAGCATGACCAACGCCACCGCGCCTACGACTTTATCCGTGATCTTTTTGGTTTTGAATGTGTTCCAAACTACGCATACGGTAATGATAGCTACGAAAACGAGGTAAATTACCGTAAGGATGTTATTATACGTCATCATAATGCGGAATCCTCCTTATTTTCGCTTTCTTCCGTTGTTGCGCCGGCTACTGCCGCCTGCGGTTTACGACCTTTCAGAATCAGTTCGTAGATCACCGCAAAGATGATTGCCACCAGCGTTGCCGCAGCAAAGCCGAGCAGCACCAGATCCATATGTTCCAAAGACAGCCACAGAGACATGGCAATGGTGTAGAACAGGGTGTAAACAAACGTTACGCCAAGTGCGGGGAGCGCTGCTTTCGTGATGGCGAACCAGCTCTTTTCTTCCACGATGTCGCTTGCGAATTTTGCGGACATTGCGGTAGGCGGCAGGAACTCACCGATTGCGGAAAGCAAAGACAAACCGCAGGTTACGTAAATTTCGTTGTGAACGTTCAGGAAAGCCATGACGTAGGGCCCGCCCAGAATAGATGCGGAGCCGAACGCGGAGATGCCGCCGAACAGCGGAACGGCAATTGCCATGCTGATGTAGCGGCCGACGCCCGGGATCATGGTGGCAAGGTCTGCAAAGTAGCCTCTGCCGCCGTTCAGCGTGAAGATGGACATGAACATACCTACGCCCATCAACAAGCCCATTGCGGAAAGAGATTTTTCTACGCCCTGACGAACCACTTCGATCACACAGTTGGGAGCTTCTTCTTTCGCCTTTTGTTTTTCGGGAAGAACCACTTCTTCTTCGTTTTCCACAACAGGCGCGGCTTCTGCCTTTTGACGTTTTGCCCAGAAGGGCAGTTTCTTATTTCTTCCGGTCAGGAATGCTACAACGGTGCAGATAACGAACATTGCGGGCATTGCCAACGTACCGAAAATGACGGGGAAGATGAATTCCAGCACGATGAGAAGAATCAGTGCGAGGAAGGGGAGCGTAACCGTCCAGTTCATTTCTTTCAGGACGCTCATATCCACAACCTGTTCCGCTTCTTCCATCGAAAGCGGTTTTACGTATTTTCTGCCGAGCAGCAGCACGCCGACGATTGCAAGCGGCAACGCCAACGTCAACAGCGGCAACGCAAAGTTTACGTATGCGATATCCACGACTTCGCAGATAACCATGGCAGGCACGTTGACCGGAGGCGCAACCATACCGAGGATGGAGCCCAGCGCTACGATAGCGCCGACTTTTGCCTTCGGAATGCCCCATTTAATCATGATGGGGGCAACCAGTGCGCCGGTGGTAATAGCGGACGCCAGAGACGAACCGGTTACCATTGCAGGGAACATGATGATGACGATGAAAGCGATCAACAATAACGCGGGGGATTTGCGGAACACTTTTACCAGCAGTGCGCTGATGTAGTCCAACGCGCCGCTTGCCTGTGCCGCCCCAATGAAGATCATAGCCGTGGCGATGATAAGAATCGTGTCGAAATATCCGAACGAGCCTTCGATGAAGTACCGCAGGTCAAACGGGGTATTCGAGAAAATCGCCGAGAGTATCGCGCCGACAACGGCAGACAACATCAGACAGATGCCGCTTGGGAGTTTTGCCCACAGCAACAGTACGATGAAGGTTGCAATCATTGCGACGAGATACAAGAGCTGAATTTGTAACATTTGTACCTCCTAATATCCAAAGGCTTTTCCGTCTCTGCGGGGATCTGCTGCCCCGTGTAGTTTGCCTTCGTTTGTGAATTGTATTCCTTGCACTCCGCCGAGGTACGAGTCGATCTCTTCCATGCCTTGTACGTTGACGGCGTACCCCATGGCGGTAAGTTCCGCCGAGAGGTTCGAAAGTGCTTTTTCAATGAGAATGTCCTTCGTGGTGGAAGAACGATTCGTTTCGTTTGTGGTGAAACAGAAGAACCGCGGCGCATTGATTGCGCTTTGAATATCCATGTCGAATTCCACCATGTTCAGAATCACCTGCAACATTGCGGATGGGATGCGCGTTCCGCCCGGTGTGCCGAGGGTGGCGTAAGGTTCGCCGTTTTTCAGCAGCACGGTGGGCATCATGTAGCTTGCGGGTTGCTTGCCCGCTTTCGGCTCGTTGATGCTTCCCGCGGCGGAGAAGTCACGCATCTGGTCGTTCAGGAAGAAGCCTGCTCCCTCCATCACCACGCCGGATCCGAAGAAGTTGTTGATGGTTTGCGTAAAGGTTACCAGGTTGCCCTCGCGATCCGCCACGGAGAAGGAGGTCGTACTGAAGTGACTTTCCTGTGCCGAGGAGGGGTAGAGGGTTACTTTTGCGTCCTGATAGGGCGTCGGGTCGCCGAACGGCTGTTCGGTTTCGCTGAGGCCCGTACCGAGGTACGCTTTTCCCGCCTTGTATTTTGCAAGGCGGCTTGCCGCATATTCTTTGTTCAGCAAGCCCGCAACGGGCGCTTCCACAAAAGCGGTATCTGCCAGGTATTTTTCTTTGTCGCCGTAGGCAAGCTGCTCTACGGTGGCAAGCAGGTTTACGTATTCGGCGCTGTTATGCCCAAGGTCCGTAAGGGAGCCGGTTTTTTTGTATTGTTCCAGCATGTTGAGCATTTCCAGCAACATGGTGCCGCCGGTGGAGGGAGAACTGCAGGTTAAAATGCTGTAATCCCCGTAACTGCCCGTTAAAGCGGAGCCGCTTTTCGGGTAGTTATCCATTGCGTATTTCAGGTCGTCTACCGTAACATAGCCGCCCGCGTCCTGAATGGACTGCGCAAGTTTTTCGGCGAATTCACCCGTATAAAAACTTTCGATTCCGTTGTCGGAAACCATCTGCAAGGTTTTTGCCAAATCCGGTTGAATCAGTTTGTCGCCCGTGCCGTACGGGTCCAGCCCGTCTTTGGTAAAGGCCTTTTCGATTGCCGCATCCCCGCTGGAAAGAATTTTTTCCAGGTTTTGCGAAATGTTGCTTGCCAGTTCCGGCGTGATCGTTACGCCGTCCCTTGCCAGGGCAATCGACGGGGCAAGAATCTCTTGCAGGGATTTGGTTCCCGTGTCTTGTAAGATGCGGGCCAGACCCGCCAGTTGGGTGGGAACGGCGATTTTGCTTGCCGCGCCCGTTTTGCTTCCGTCATAGGAGAAGGAGGCAAATTCACGGAAATTGTAGTATTTCGATTCCTTCGTCTTTACGTTGTAGGAGAGCATCAGTCCGCCGCCGCCGAAGCCGGTTGCATCCGGTTCCGCAACGCTGATGGCAAAGGCAACCGCCACTGCCGCGTCAAAGGCGTTCCCTCCGGCTTTCAACACGTCCAGCCCCACTTTGGAGGCGTAGGGGTTTGCCGCGGTTACGATGCCGTTCTCGCCGACGTAATCTCTCACCGAGAGGTCCGTCGGGTCGAAGGGCGGCTCCTTGGAGCAAGCCCCAAGGATGCCGCTGATCATCACCAACGTCAGTACAACGGAAAGGAATCTTCCGAAGTGCCGCTGTTTCATATTAGTAGGCAAGTGCCTTGCCGTCACGACGGGAATCTGCGCCGCCGGACATGTTAATCAGGTTGCCTTTTGCATCGTAGTGGAAGACCACGCCGTGCACGCCGCCGAAGTACAGGTTAATCGAATCGTAGTTGTCTACGTAGTAACCCATGGCTTCCAGTGCCGCAATCGTTTCGGCAGACAGGCATTCCGTTTCAATCAGTTTCTTGCCGCTCTTCTTGGTGTTGCCGTAGTTGTAGATACGAGAGTAGTCGATTGCGTTCTGAATATCCATATCGAATTCCAGCACGTTCAGGATCGTCGTATACACTGCGGAAACCAGACGCATCGAACCGGGTGAGCCCAGTGCGATTACCGGATTGTTGTTGCTGTCCAACACGAAGGTCGGCATGATGTGAGAGGTCGGTTGTTTGTAGGGTTTTACTTCCGAAGAGCCGCCTGCCGTGTAGGTTGCGGAAGACATCTGGTTGTTCAGGAAGAAACCGGTTCCTTCCGGAATGATATAGGCACCCCAGAAGTGGTTGATCGTTTGCGTGAAGGATGCAACGTTGCCGTCCTTATCCACAACGGTGAAAGCGGTCGTGCCGTGATCGTCTTCGTTTTCGCCGATCAGGTCTACCGTTCTCTTTTCATCGCTGAAGTTCCACGGGTCGGTTGCGCCGCTGCCGTAGTAGGTCTGGCCTGCGCCGGAGTAGTCGTAAGCTTTGTCCGCGCTGAAGCAAGCATCCCAACGAGCCGCTGCGTATTCTTTGGTGATCAGGCCCGCCGGCACGTTTACGAAGTTGAAGTCGCCAAAATATTTGGTTTTGTCGCCGTAAGCGTATTGCTGTGCGGATGCCATCGTGTGGATGTATTCCACGCTGTCACGATCCATATCGGCAAGGTACTTACCGGTGGAGCGTTGATAGTATTCCAACATGTTCATTGCTTCGACCAGAATCGTTCCGCCGGAGGAAGGAGAAGAAGAGGAAATGATGGAGTAGGTATCTTTCTTGTTCTGGTAAGAGCCTACCGTCGGTTCGCATACTACAGGGTAGTTGTCCGAAGCGTATTTCAGGTCTTCCATCGTGATGATACCGCCGTGTTCCTGCATTGCTTTGACGATTGCTTCCGCAACCCAACCGGTGTAGAAGCCGTCCTTGCCTTTTGCAGCAATTTCTTTCAGCGTTTTTGCATAGTTTGCCTGCACCAGCTTATCGCCGACCTGCAGTTTGCCGTATTCGCCGAAGAACACGTCCGCACCTGCGACCGATTCCAATTGATCGTAGAGGTTTTCGAACAGGGTCGGGGTTACTTCAAAGCCGTTTTCCGCATAGTGGATTGCCGGATACAGCACTTCTTCCAGTTTCAGCACGCCCAGGTCTTCCACGATTTTGCAGAGGCCCGCTACTTCCGTCGGAACGCCAACAGCCAGGATGCCTTCATCCAGAACGGTTGCGTCACCCGGTTTGCCGCTGACTTCTTCGTAGTAGGCTTTGGTGCCGAGTGCCGGCGTGAATTCGCGGAAGTTGTAGTTGAAGAACTTGCCGCTGCTCTTCTGGTAGCCCACCATGATGCCGCCGCCGCCGACGCCGGAAGCGTACGGTTCCACCACGCCTAATGCGAAGGCCACGGCTACGGCCGCGTCAAACGCATTGCCGCCGGCTTCCAGCACGGCCATGCCGGCTTTGCTGGCGTACGGGCTGGCGGAGACGACAACGCCGTTTTTACCGGTTGCATCACGCTTGCTTAGGCTAACGTTGCTTGCATCTGCGTCCAGCTCTGCCAATGCTTCCGATACGGTTTTGCCCTTCGGGGCGCAAGCGCACGTAAACAGCATGGCCAAAGCCAGCAGCACAGAGAGACACGTTACTAAGATTTTCTTTTTCATAAGATCCTCCTTGTGCGTTCCAAACGGAACATGTTTTTTTGTTTTTGTTTATCGAAACGCACGTTTTCGTTTCGTGCGAATTCAATCAGGAACGTTTCCGGTCGGACGGGGCGAAAGCCCCTTTCCGAAACAGCGGCGTTTTTCCGCTTTTTCCGTTTCGCTTTTGGCGGCGGCCCGCAGTTTGCTTCCCGCCCGGTTCGCTTTTTCCCGGCTGTTGCGGGGAGGGGCGACGAAAAACGTTTGGGCGGAACTTCTACCGGGGTTGTTTCCCGAGGTTCGGGCCCGCTCGTGCCCCGCGCTTTGGCGGTACCGGAGCCGCCTTTTCGTGTGCCGGGCGTGAAAAACAGGGCAGAGGGCAGAAAAACCCCGTTTTCACAGGATTGCTTGCACCGTTGTCTGCCGATTTTTCTGCGGCTTGCCGCATTTTCTTACGGCCGAGGGTGTTATCGATGAAATTTTGCCGACATGGCCAGCACCAACCCTCTGCAAGAAGGGGGCAGGTAGGAGGCCGCCTGTGCAAGATCTCCCGCTCGCAGCCGCTCGCGTGCTGCTTGCGGCGTGGCGGTCTTCTCTTCCGTAGAGACGGAAACGAAGTTGTCCTGCAGGGCTTCGCGCAGGCAGAGTGTGTCCGCCGCGGCGTGGTCCGTCGATTCGTCGCCGCCATACAGGGCGCAAATGCCCAGTTGCGGCAAAAAGTAGTTTTTCAATAGCTGTGCGCGCAAACGACAGAGGACCTGCCGCCCTTCGTCCGCAGGCTCACGCACCGTTAAATACGGCGTGGCAGGCAAAACGATTGCGTTGCGGTACGGTTTCATGGCGACGTACGTCATGGCGTACCGCTCCTGAAAGGAAAACGGTTCCGTTTCCCCCTCCGGCACAAGTACCAACAGGTAGTCGTGCTCCTTGGCGGCACGTTCCGCCAGTTCCAGCTGCGCGTAGGTAAACGGATTGCCCGAAAGCAACACGCATGCCATATCGTGCGGGTGGGCAAAGTCTACGTCCAGCCCGTAGCTGATTTGCACTTTCAGACCGTTCAGAGCGGAGGCAATGCCCTTGCCCCGTTCCAGCAGCTGCAAACCGTCTGCCTCTGCCAAAACGCATAGGGAGGGACTGTCCGGTGGGGTTTGCGCAAATACGCGGAATTCTTCCGCTTCCGTGTTTGCAAGGACCCTTTCCCAAAGGGCACTTTCTTTCGGGGCAAAATAACGGATTTCCGCACCGTTCACCGCGGCAATGCCGCTGACGGCGCCGTCCTCCTCTTCTTGCCAGAAGATACGCCCGCTTACCGCGAGCGGAAGACCCTTTGCAAAGGACGACACTTTCGGTTGGCTCGCCGCATCGGTTGTACTTTGAATCTTCACGTGGTCGCCTCCGTTTTGTGTTTTCCTTACTAAATACTACCCCAGGTTAGTAATATATATAATTATATTATTACCTGTAGTTATATATTAACATGCTGTCTGGCAATTCGTCAATCAAAAAATAGCATAATTTAGTAAAGTAGAGCGTTAATGCGAAAGTTTTTTGGCGGGAGAGAGGAAAAGGGGCGCGTGGAACCGATCCGGAACCGAAAGAATGGGGCAGAGAAGCTTTTCCCTTGCGTACGGGAAGGAAGCGGAGAGGTGCGGGACGGTTTCCGGAAGCACACGTCGGGGAAAGACTTTTGCAAAACGGGATTTTTCGGGAGGGGAAAAGGTTCATCGCCATAAGCCGAAGGGGAGGGGCTTTGCAGCCCGTGCGAAAGAGTTTCAAACCGGGCAGTGGTTGCGAACCGCGTGCGGAAATACGCTGTCGTACGTCAGGCAGGGCGGGCAGGAGGCCTGCATTTTGCGGAGGCGGGGGTGATACGGCGGAAAGGCGGTCGACGCCGGCATGTCGCAGGGGGCGGTCAGGGGGAAAACGGCACCGGCGGACGCGCCGAATCGTCAGGAAGCGGAAGAGGGGCGAAAAACGCTGTTCGGAGCCGTTCCGGGCGGGAAGTGCGCAGGAAGTGCCGTTTTGCGGGCAAAAACCGGGAGGATTGCAAAAGAAACGAAAACGTACGAAAGTACGAAACGGACGTGCCCGCAAGAAGGAAACGAGGAGCGGACGATTCCCCCTCGCTCGTTTCGGAGAGGCGATTTCGAAAAAGCAAGAAGGATGAAGGATGCCGTTGTTGCGAAAAGCAGAAGAATGCGGGGAAAGGAAGGAAGCGCAAAGCCATAGGGTCGAAAGAACTTGAGAGAGCAGAGACTTTTGAGAAGAAAGATGCAATCCGAGGGCTGCGGTTCGGTGGGAGAGAAGGAGTCGTGGCACAGGAGGTGGCATGCGGCGAAAAAGAAAAGGGGAGGCGACGTGCAAACAAAAAAAGAATGCGGGCGCCGGGTGTTTGCGAACGAACGAAAAAGGGCGTACGTTTACGCTTTTGCACAAAAAGAACGGGACGTATGCGAGTTTTTGTGCTCTTTCGGACAGTTTTTTCCTTCGAAAATTCTTTTTTCACGGGGCAAGGCCCTTTTTCACAGGACAAAAAGGCGAACAAGAGGCGTAGAATCGTGTTTTTCGGTTGGAAAGGAGTTGGGCGAAAAAGCCCTTGTGCTTTCGGCTCGGAAGGCGTTTTGGGGGCTTGCAGTCGGTTACGGATAAAAACAAGGAGGCCTCCACGGCGGGGTGCGGTCGGGCGCCGCAAGGCGGCGCTGCGGGGCGCTTATGCCGGGGAAGAGGGCAGAGCGGCGGCAAGAGAGCAGGAAAGAAGGGGAGCAAAAAGAAAAACCCGTCGGTGACCCGACGGGTTTTGAAAATGAGAATCGAAAACTTATTTCTTAGAAGCAAAGTATCTCTTGTTTGCAGCAGCCAGAACACGGTTCATTTCGTTCTTCACGATCATGTAACCTTCGTCTACGCCCATGCCCGGTTTTGCCAGGCATTGCAATGCACGGCAAGCGATAGCGATGTTCGTGGTGGTTTGTGCAGAGATGTTCGTTTCGTTGCAGGTGCCGCCGCAGTAGCTGCCTACGCCTTTTTCGTTGCAGTAAACGATTGCTTCCGCAATGTTGTTTACGCCGCCGAGGTCCGGCGTTTTGATTTGCAGCACGTGGCCTGCATGATTGTCTGCGAAGTACTTGATGTCTTCGAGGGTGTTGCACCATTCATCGGCAACGATTTCGAGTTTGGAGCCGGCAGCATTCAGACGAGCGGTCAGTTCCTTTTCGAGTTGCATGGTGCCTTCTCTGTCGCCGGTATCTACCGGGCCTTCGATGCGGATGTGGAACGGAGCAGCCGTCTTTTCGCATTCGAGCAGGTAGTTGAACATTTTGTCAACGTCGTAGTTGAAAGCCAGACCGATGGTTCCGTACACGTCGATGTGGAAAATCGGGTTGTAGCTTTCGTGTGCGCGGTATTTCATGATACGATCACGCAGCCATGCGATGTATTGCAGTAAAATTTCGCCGTGTTCGCCCAGTTTGGTGCCAACGTGGTTGATCAGTGCGTGAGGCAGAACGTCTGCTTCTTTGATGATCATTTTGTCTGCGTTGTCGTAGCGGTCGTCACCGGATTGGGTGAACACCGGAACCGGTTTGTACTCGCCTTTTTCGATGTTGTATTCGTCACGGATGACTTCTGCCATGGTGATGCGTTTGCTGTTTGCGGTTGCATTCAGCAAAGCCTGGGTGATGCCGTAGCGGATGGCGGTGTGCAGTCTCTTGCCGTTTACGAGCATTCTGTCGTATTTTTCTGCAAGAGGACGGAATTGAGATACGTCTTCGCCGATCAATTGCGGAACGATTTCCTTTTCGATGAAAGGAATGAAGTCGCTTGCGAGGAACAGCGGGTCACGTCCGCCTGCACCGGAGTATTGCACTGCGGCGCAATCGCCCAGACCTACGGTGCCGTCTTCCAACACGAGTTGGATGGAGATGGCTTCCCCTGCCTGACGAATGCTTTGGAACCCTTCGGTTACCGGCTTGCCGACGTACATAAAACCGTCGTGGCCGGCGCCTTGTTTGATGGCTCTTTGGTCATCGAAGTAAAAACCGGTGTAGGATTTCGTCAAAATAACGTCTACAATTTTCATTTCTTTTTACCTTCTTTTTGTATTTTTTTGTATCTACAAAATTAGTCGTTGTAAGAGGGGCGACCAATTAAGTGACCGGTGCTGACTGCGCAAACGTCGTCGATGGTTAATTGGAAAGAAACCGGACGGTTTTCGCTTGCCGCGCGGGCGGCAATCTTTTGTTTGTGGAATTCTTTGATTTCGTCGCTGAATGCCAATTTGCCGAATTCGAGGATACGGATAGCACCGTCATTGTCACGTGCGGGCAGAATCAGCCCTGCATTGTATTTGGACGGAGCAAACGGGATATCCAGCATGCCTTGTTCGAACGCTTTCACTACGCCGACTGCGATATCGCCGTCGCCTGCTTTCAGCACGGCATCCATCAGGCAGTTGACTTCTTTTTCGATCTGGTTCATTTCTGCGGTCAGGGCAGGGGATTCCGGGAATTTTTGATCCTGCAGCAGTCTCGTAACCAGTTTCGACGCTTTGATACCGTCCGCATTGGCTTCCTTGGTAGGAATACCTACGGATTCGTGAGGCGTCTTGTTGATCATCTTGGTTGCGCCGCTCAAAGCCGCAACGGTGCTGCTCATTGCAATCAAGCCCATTGCTTCTGCTTCGTCTGCCGGGAAGCCGCCCATCCATTGGTGGAATACGGTAGTAACGCAAACGTCTTTATAGCCGAATTTCTTAATGTATTCGTCCGTTTGTTTTTGCAGTGTGCGGATGGCTGCCACGTCCTGAATGACGTTGCCGCCCATGCCATAGCCGACGGTGATGTTCTTTACGCCTTGTTCCGCTGCCAGCAACGCTTCGATGATGCCGACGGTGTTGGAAATCGACGGGGGAACCAAAGTACCGGTTAAGGGACCAAACGGTTCACGGTTGATAGTTACGCCGTGTTCTTCGTAGTAGCCGACCAGGCGGTCGCAATATTGCCAATATTTGATGGTGTCTTCAATCGAAACGCTCTTTGCGTAAGGCAGGTTGTAGGAGATAGCTCCGCCTTCGTTGGAGGTCCAGCCTGCGGCGTGAATTACTTCTGCCAACAGACGAGCGTCCGGCGTGCCGTGGCGAGCCTGCAGCGGTACATTGACGGCATTGTAAACTTCCTTACAACCGGAAACGCCGTGGTTTACTGCGGGGAAACCGTTCAGCAAAGATCTGCCGAGGGTTGCGCTTTCTTCAATTGCTTTTTCGCCTTCCGCATAGCGGTTCTGACGGGTATAGCTGTCGATCGTGGAGGGGAGGAAGTCTGCTCCCGCTTTTTCCAAAAATTGCAGCAATTCGATGTGTTTGGAAATTACTGCAACGCCGGCACGCGGTTGCACCAAAGTGCGGCTGCCGTTCTTTTTGGCGTTTGCCAGTTTTACGGCAAAGTTCTTCTCTGCCGGTACGGTTTTCAGGAAAGCGACGGCTTCATCCAGATTCAACTGCGGATCGCTGCCCGTTTTCCAACTGGCAAGTACTTCTTTTCTTTCTTCCAGAAATTCTTTCTCCGTTAATTTCTTGTTTTTTACCATATTTGTCACCTTTTTTTTAATTTGACTTTGTTAAGATTGAGTATTTTGTTACATACTGCAGCAACCGCATCCGGAAGAGGGCAGATCGCGCTTGAGTTCCGGCAGGCCTTGCGGCGTGGGGGAATCTTCTGTTTTTTCCACGGGCTTCAGGTGCTTTTTCATGATTTTCAGCGCCATCAGCGGGTCGATTTGACTCAATAGTCCCATGGCTGCCAGGATATAGTCGGCATCCAGCAGGTATTGCGGGTGAATCGGGCGCAGTTGCAGCGGTTTTTTCGGGGTGTATTCCACCATTTTCAAAATCTGATACGGGTCCGGGTTGCGAATCAGCACGCCGCCCGTTCCGATAACGTAGCGAACTTTGCTGAGGTCCTTGCCGTACTGGTTGTAGACCATGCCCATCGGGGTGAACATTTCTTCCATCTTCCCGACGTGCCGATCCATTGCCTTGTCCACGCAGATGCGCCCCATAATGCGGTCGATGTGAACTTCGTGCTCGTTTGTGGGGACGTTGTCCACGTGGTTATGCCGATACAGTAATTCTTTTTTGAGGTCTACGCCTTCGTCCAGGTCGATGGTTTTGATTTCCTCTTCGGTAAGAGAACCCAAAACACCCAGTGCGGAGTAGCGCATTCCCAGGTCGCCTTCTACCGTACGTTTTGCGTAGGGCTCTTCCAGCCCCTTCAGCACAACGTCGCTGCGCTTTGCGGAGGCAGAGCACATGGAGTACATATCCGTCGTTGCTCCGCCGATGTCCACCAGCACCAGTTCGCCCAGGCCGCTTTCGTGCATATAGCCGTTGGAAAGCAGGTTGGCCGCAAGCAGAACGGATTCCGGCGTGGGGAGAATTACTTTATCGATTTCTTTTTCGATTTTTTTAATGCCTTTCGCTTCGATGATGTTTTTCAGAAAGATTTCCCGAATTTTCTCTCGTGCGTCCGGAATGTTCAGAACGTTGAGGCGGGGCATGACGTTTTCGCAGATGAAGACGTTTAACCCGTATTGTTTCTGCATGGCGAGGATTTCGTCTTGGCAGTCTTTGTTGCCTGCGTAGATGATCGGAATTTTAATTCCGCGTTCGCCCAGCATTTTTTGGTTGTACAGCACGCATTCCGTGTTGCCGCCGTCCGTTCCGCCCGAAAGCAGAATGATGTCGATTTTCTTTTCCAGAATTTCATCGATATTCTTGTTGGTAAGGTGGTGCGAGAAGGATAAATCCACTTTGGCACCCGCCCCCAGGCACACGCGTTTTGCTGCTTCCAGCGTTAACTCGTCCACCAGGCCGATGGCGCACATTTTCAGCCCGCCCGCGGCAGAAGAACAGCCGATGATTTTGTCGAACTTGATCTCTTCGCCGATTTTGGCGTAGAGTTCTTTCAGCGCGTTGTGATAACCAATCGTGATATCCGTATCCACGGTAGTGAAGTGGCTTGCAGTTGCAATGATATCTTCTTTTTCGGTATCAACCGCCGTCAGTTTGGTAAAGGTCGATCCGAAGTCAATCATCAGATAACGACTCATATTGTGTTATTCCCCCAAAACAGCTTTAATGTCCGGCAGAGTCTTTTCAATCGGCGTGCCGGGTGCATACACTTTGGTAAAGCCCATTTTGTAGAAACGTTCTTTTACTTCGTCGAAGTTTTGTTTGCCGATAACGATGTTGCCGCCCAGGAACAGCGGAATATCGCCGATGCCGGCCTCAATGCACTTGTCGCGCATACCGCGGCAGTCGATTTCGCCCTGTCCGTACAGAGAGGAAACCAGAATCATGTCCGCTTTCGTTTCGATTGCGGCATTGATAAAGTCCTCCTGCGAAGACAGCACGCCGATGTTTACCACGTTGTAGCCTTCGTTTTTCAGTACATACTCGATGATTTTGTTGCCAACGGCATGTACGTCGGCGCCGATCACGCCAATTACAATGGTTTTCATACTTTCACTTTCTCCTTTCGAAAAAATAATCTAAAGTGCTTTTGCACGCCGGCGACGGAATCGCGAGGGGCTTTTTGTTTCGGCGAGTGTTTCCGCCTATACAAAAAGCATCCTCTTTCAGCATGCTTTTTTCAATGTCATATTATACCCTGTTTTTGGGGGAAAGGCAACGAAACAACGACCAAAAAATTGGAAAATCGTCATTTTTCTTTCAGGGTGTTCACAAAGCAAAAAATTTTCGTCCTTCGAAGTACCCGACGATCGCCTCCGGCGGAAGAGCTTCTCTTGTTTCTGCCACGGCATACCCCAGTTTCGCGGCCTCGTGCGCGTCGGACGAAACGGTAACGCGGCTGCCGCCCAGGGAAAGGTATTCCCGCACGGCGGTAAGCGAAGGCGCGGTTTCCGCTGCAGCGGGAAGGGCGCTGGTGTTGATCTCCAGGGCGATGCCGTTTTTGACGCATGCTTGCAGAATTTCGTGCTGCATGGCTTCGTTTTTCAAAAAGGGTACGGCTTTTTTCTTGGGAAAATCTAGATGCGCCAGAACGTCCACCCCGCCGAACCGTGCCAGTTTCAGCGTTTCGGCATAGTGTTGTTCCCACAATTCTTGCGGCGTAAGATCCCTTTCGTGGTGGTAGCGATCGTATGCGCAGTGCACGGAGCCTAAAATATAGTCCGGTTGTTTGGAAAGAAGAAATTCCAGAACTTTGGGGTAGCGGTGCGGTTCGCCCAGTTCGTAGCCGAGCAGAAGTTTCAGTCCTTTCGGGGCGTAAAGATCCCTCAGTTTTTCGAATTCGTTTCGCTGACCGGCAAAATCAAAGTTGCCGAGCGTGTAATACGGGCTGTGTTCGTTGCACTCGACGTGGTCGGTAAAACAAACGATGCCGACGTGTTTTTGCAAAGCCGCAAGGCAGTATTCTTCCATTGTGCTTTTGCCGTCGTTCGAATAGACGGTATGAACGTGTAAATCCGCAATTTTCATGGTACTATCCTATCGCATCTGCGGGAGGTTTGTCAAATGCGCGTCCTCTTTCTTCGCTATTTTTCGACGAAGGTTCCGTTTCTTTTCGGTTCTTGTTCCGTTATGGTTGGAATACAGGGGAGGAGTTATGCAGGCATCACCGAATCATACCGTAAAAAGGCAATTGCTCGTGGCGGCGGGTGCGTTTGTCGTGTTTGTTTTGCTTCGCCGTGTTCCCTCGTCGGAAGGGGCGTTGGCGTGCGGCTTTTATTGCGCCGCTTTGTTTTTGAATTTCGGGAACGTTGCGCTAGCCGTATCGTATCTGGCGGGCTGTGCCGGTGCGGGGTGGGCGACCTTTTTCGTGTGCGCGGCGCAAGCCGTGTTGCTCATCGGGATAAAACTGTTGTATGAGAAGAAGGTCGGGGCGGTTCCGAAACTGCCTGCCGCGGCATACGTTCTGGCGGTGCAACTGATTTTTCTTGCGGTCCGGTGGGATGTGACGCTGCTGCCGCATCGGCTGTTGTGCGTTGCGGCGGGGGAGTGCGCTTATCTTGTTTCCCGGCAGGCACTGCGCGCGTTGTTTGTGCGCGGGCTGCGCTACCGTCTTGCCGCAGACGAGTGGATTTGCGTTTGCGCCGTGGGGGTCTGCCTCGTGTTCGGCGCGGGGACGTTTTCGCTGCCCGTTCCCGTGCTGCCGGCAATCGCTTCTTTTTGCATTCTGTTCGGCCTGCATGCTTTCGGCATTCCGTGTGCGTTTGTTGTCGCTATGGTGTTCGGCGTCGGAAGCGCGCTTTCTACGGGGGAGTTATCGTCCCTTGCCGTATTTGCGGTGTGGGCGGCGGGGGCGGCGGCGTTCCGTACGCCGCGCGCTTTAGGGGCTCTCGCCGTTGTGGTGGTGAATATTGCTTTGTCGTATCTTTTCCCGGAGGCGGGCGGATCCGTTGCGGAGTTGATCAGCCCGCTTGCGGGGGCGTTGGCGTTTTTCTGCGTGCCGAAACGCGTTCTCGGCAGGGTGAACGATCGCTACGGGGTGCGCAACGAACAGCTTGCGGCACGGCAAATCGTAAACGGGCAGCGGAAACGCCTGGGAAAGAAACTGTTTGAACTGAGCGAAGTGTTTTTTCAGATGCAGTCCACGTTCTGCGGAATGGTGAGGGGCGCTCTGCCGCCGGAGCAGGCAAAAGTGAGCCTGTCGCGCGCCGTATGCGAAAAAGTGTGCCACGACTGTCCTTCCCGGCAGCAATGCTGGCGGATTCAGCTGGAACAGACGGAAAAGGGGTTTCTTTCGTTTGTGGAAGCGGCAATGCATCGCGGAAAAGCAACCATTCTGGATGTGCCACAGACCGTGACGTCGCGCTGCAAGCGTACGGCAAACCTTCTTTCGCAAACCAATGCGGAGGTGGCGGCTTATCGGCAGTATTACAGCATCACTTCCAGTGCGGACAACGGGAAACTGCTCATCGGGGAACAACTGGGCGGCGTGTCGCAGATTTTTAAGGACCTGGCAATGCGGCAAAGCGAAACGCTGTCTTTCCTGACGGAGCAGGAGCTGCGCATTGCGGAGGCGCTGACCTATCACGGGGTTCTGGTGAAAGAGGTCGTGGCGTATTTCGAGGAGGGGGTATTGCGGCTGACGGCCGTTGTTGCTCAAAAGGATTGTGATGAGCAGGCGCTGTGCGACGTGGTGGGGAAAACGCTCGGTTTTCCCGTGCGCATAGCGGAAAACGAGGCGGTAGGAGAAAACTGGGTTTCCGTTTCGTTTGGAAAAACGCCTCAGTTCGAAGTGACCTGCGGGTTTGCCACGCGTCGGAAAGAGGGCAGCAGTGCCAACGGAGATACGCACACGTTTTTGCGCATCACGGAGGATCGCGTCTTATTGGCGCTTTGCGACGGGATGGGAAGCGGCGAAGAGGCGGAACGGGTCAGCAACAATGCGATTTCGCTGGTGGAAAACTTTTATAAAGCGGGGTTTGACGACGATCTGATTCTGAGCAGCGTCAATCGTCTGATGTCCGTAGAAGGGGGCGAAACGTTCACCGCCGTGGATTTATGCGTGGTGAATCTGTTCAGCGGCAATGCGAATTTTATTAAAATCGGTGCCGCAAACGGATTGCTCCGCCACGAGGGGGAGGTGCAGGTGCTGCAGGCGGGAGCGCTTCCCATGGGCGTGCTGGAAGAAATGCGCCCGTTGATTACGCGTGCCGCGCTGGCGAGCGACGATCTGATTCTGCTTGCGTCCGACGGGGTGATGGATCGCTTTTCCGTGCAGGAGGTGGCCTTGTTGCTGCAGGGAGCAAAGGGAAACCCGCAGGAGATTGCGGACGAAATTCTGCAGCAGGCGCTGTCGCACGAGGGCGTTGCGGACGATATGACGGTTCTGGTCGCCCGTGTGTCGTAGCGGCGGAACCGCCGTTGTGTGAAAACTCCCGAAGCGTTGCCCGCTTCGGGAGTTTTTTGTTTCGGTTTGTTTTTTTGCTTTTGTTTCGGAGAATGGTTTTTTGTTTAAAGTGCCCGATTGTTTTTCTCAAAAGGTTCGGCGGAGAGAGGTGTCGGAATCGGGTGAGTTTGCCTGCCGCTTTTCCTCTTTTTCCGGAAAAGGGAGTGCGGAAACGTCTGGAGAATGTCGGAAGGCAAACAAGGGGAGAGAACAAGAACTCTTCCGCACTTTGCCGAAATGTGCACGAAAGGTGGGTTTTGTGCCGCGAAACTTCTTGTTTCTGCCGCGAACCGCGGGGTTGGCTTCCGGAAGGGGCGTCGAGAGGCCGCGGATTCCAACACGGAATTTCCGACGTCGTTTTTGTCTTGCGGGCTTCTTGCCGCTTTACTTTCCTTCCGAAGGTTATCGCATTTGCGTTTTTGTTTATTGCAGGGTTCTCAGCACGTCGAAGGCCCGACGGATGACTTTATCCATATCGTAGTACTTGTATTCCCCCAGCCTTCCGCCGAAGACGACGTTCGGGAATTGTTTGGCATATTCCTCGTAGCGGCGCAGAATTTCGCCGTTTGCTTCGTCGTTTACGGGGTAGTAAGGTTCGTACGGGCCGTTCGGCGTCCACTCTACCGAGTATTCTTTGGAAATCACGGTTTTCGGGCAGGAGACGCGCGCAAAGTGCTTGTGCTCGATAATTCTGGTGTAGGGGACGGAACGCTCCGTGTAATTGACGACGGCGTTGCCCTGATAGTTTTCCGTATCCAGCACGCTCGTTTCGAAATGTACGCTGCGATACTGCAAATGCCCGAAGCGATAGCCGAAAAACTCGTCGATGGCGCCGGTGTAAATCACTTTTTCGAAGTTGTCGTGCGTGGCGGCGTAGTCTGCGTAGTCGGTATTCAGGAGGACTTCCGTGCCTTCCAGCAGTTTTTCCGCAAGGCGTGTGTAACCTCCTTCGACCACGGCCTGATATTTGTCGTTAAAATAATTGTTGTCGTAGGTAAAGCGTACCGGCAGCCGTTTGATGATGAAGGGCGGCAGATCTTTGCAGTCTCTGCCCCATTGTTTTTCCGTATAGCCTTTCACCAGCATGCGATAAATGGTTTTGCCCACCAGTTTGACGGCCTGTTCCTCCAGGTTGCGGGGAACGACGCTTTCCAGCTCTTTTCGTTCTTCCGCAATTTTTTCCTGCGCTTGCTGCGGGGTGGTGATGTCCCAGATTTTGGCGAAGGTGTTCATGTTGAAGGGCAGGTTGTAGGCTCTTCCTTCGTAGATCGCCACGGGGGAATTGATGAAGTTCTGCATGGCGACAAAACGATTGACGTATTGCCACACCTCTTCGTCGGACGTGTGAAAGATGTGTGCCCCGTAGCGGTGCACGGGAATACCCTCCACGTCTTCCGTGTAGATGTTTCCGCCGATGTGGTTGCGTTTGTCCAGTACGAGGCACTTTTTACCGCGTTGTTTCAGTTCCTGTGCGCAAACGCAGCCAAACAGCCCCGCGCCCACGATCAGATAGTCGTATTTCATAAAACTCCTCGGCATTCTGCATGCCTGCGTTGTATTGTTTTCTATTGCTGTTTTGTTCCGATTGCACGGGGAACGGCGCAAAAACCCTGTGGTTTTAGGCAGGAAGTCCCGTTTTTGCGGCACGAACTGCCAAGTGCGCAATTTTTCGCCCCGTCGGAAGAGGGAACTTTACCGCTTCGCTTTTTGACCGGCAGAGAAATGTTTTGTCTGCTCTGCCGTTCGGAAAGCGCTTTTCTTTTTTAGCGGTCGAAGTATTTTTTGTTCAGCATTTTCAGGAATTCCCGCCGGTAGGTGCCGGAGGGGAAGAATTTGTCCAGTCTGGCGCGACGTTTGGTCAGGCGCTTTTCCTTGCGGTCGGGCAATGCCCAGACGTACTGACTCAGTGCCTGTTCGTAGAAGGGGGACCGGCGTGCCGTTTGCCAGTATTCCGTGCCGAAATCGCACAAGTCTGTTTTTTGCGGCGGATAGAACCCGTTAAAGTTTACAATCGCACAATCCTTCGATTGTACCCAATCGTCGTACAGGTCATGCGGAAGATACGTAAAGTAGTATTTGTTGTTCAGATACATACTGTCGAATTTTCGGCATCTCGCCTGTGGCAGAAGTTGCGGTTTTGCTGCCGCCGTCAGTTGAACGAAGGCGGCGTTTTTCGGGAGGGACTGCAGAACTTCCCGCAGTTTCGGCAGGTTCAGTTCCAGATATTCCTCCGCAACGGGGCAATACGGGTCGACCCCGTGTTTTTCCAGTTTGCGGGCAATGCTTTTCTTTCGCTGTGCCAGCGCGACGAGATCGGTGTCGATCACCCCTGCGATCGCTGCGCCCTGCAATTGTGCGTCGAGATCTTTGCGCACCAGGCAGGAGGGAGAAAGCAAAAAGACGTGACGATGCTGCGGCAGAAGCGTCGGCAGGGCACGAAGAAGCTGCATACGCGTTTCGGCCCGGCAGGGGAGCGTGCGTATTTTTAACCCTTCCGTTGCCTGAGCCGTCAGGGCGTTCAGCCAGGCGGGCTGCAAGTCGTTGTGCAGTAAAAACAGTTCCGCATTCGTTTGCGAGTTCGCAAGCGATTGTACGACGATGCCGACTTCCGCCAGAGAAGCGGCAGTCACCGGCAGAACAAAAGTTTTTTCCGCCAGGGGTGCGGGGGGCTCTGTCGGCATAGGGTTGGCGATTGCCACACGGCGCAGTTCTTTGATTTTCAGATTCCGGTTTTCTTTCAGCCAGGTGACGTAATAACCGAACAGACGCTCCGCAAGGTAGCCTTCTACACGATATTTTTGCGTATCCGCATAGGTGTGCGGTTGGTACGCTTCGTGTGCCGCCAGAATTTCGAACAGCCAGGCGCAATAGTCGAAAAACAACTGCTTTTTCATGATGAACTGATTGCAGAAGTAGCCGTTGAAACTGTGATTGTATTTGCGTATGGCACGGCGCATTTGCGGGTAGTGTTCCCGGATGTAGCGAATGCAGAAATCCAGGTCTGCCCCGTCCTGATGGGGAAACAGCCCGTAGTGAAAACGTGCCCCCATCATGGGTTGGCGCTTTGGCAAAATCAGATCCCACCCGCAAATCTGTTGCTGCAGGTTGGCGCTGTCGTAGCCAAACTCCTGTGCGAATCCGTTGAAGTCCGGCACCTCGATTTCGTGGCAGGCATTGGTAGGGTAGGGTTTGTCGTTAAAACAAAAATATCGGCGGTAGTGCATAAAGCCGTAGTAATCCGCCGTTTCGTTTTTCCAGGCATAGTATTGCACACTGACTTCGCAGTATTTTTTGTTTTTTGCCGAAATATTATCGCCGACGTCATCGTGCAAAAAACCGTCGATTTTGCGGTTCAGTGCCGCGCCCGCCTGTACGGGGTACAGTTCTTTGCACGCGGGAATTTCAAATTTTTTATGACAGGATACAAACAGTTTGATCGTTTCCATGCAGATCCTCCGTTTTGAGGAATGCGGCACGCAAAAAGGCGCGATGCCGTTCGCCCCAGTGTAGCATAATTTGCGGGGAATTGCAACAGAAGTTGTTCCTTTCCGAACGCTTTTCTGCCCCGGTTCTTTTCAAAAAGAAAGGAAAGGGGGCTTCGCTTTTCCGTTCGGGCGGGCAGAAAAAGGGGTGCGGCCGGGAGAGGCAAAGACGTCGGGTCGGAGGGAGGGGCAAAAACAAAAGCGGAGCCTTGCGGAAGAAAAGGTTTGTGGGATCCACAAAGGGCAGAACGAAGAAAGGCAAGTCGAACCGGCAGAACCGGGAGAGGGTAAAAACGGAAGAAAGCCTCTGCCGTAATGGAGTGGGCGGAAAGTCTTGCGGGCGGCAGTGCGAAAGCGTAAAAGAAAACCCCGCAGTTGCTGCGGGGCGGTTGATTTTGTATTTTGCGAGAGGCGACGGGAAAACTTTTGGTTGCCCGTTTATTTCCGGTTGCTTTTCCGTTCCTCTGCGGCGGCTTTTTTCGCAGCCTTTTTGGCGGCTTTTTCCGCAACGGAGGCTTCGTAAGCGGCAATTTCCTCTTCCGTCATGGCGAGAGCACCGGCAGCGGCTTTTTTCGCAAAGTCGATGGCGTCACGCACGGAAAGGATCAGGCAGGTTGCGGTGAGGGTCAGAATCAACACCATAAATTCGTTGCTCGACAGCGCGATGGACGGGAACAACCTGCAAAGAACGAATTTGTACAGCAACACCGGAACGTACAGCAACAGCAGAAAATAGAAGTTGCTGTAGTACTTATTGGCATTGGTATGTTCTTTTTTAAAAGATTTTTTACTGAAGATAAAAAGCAGAACGCCCGTATGCATCAACAGCAAACACAAGATAAAGGGGAAGGACATCGGTTTTTGAAATTTCAGCAGAGTGATGCCGCCAAGGGCGCAAAGAATGCCGGCGCAATACATCAGAAAGCCGGTGCGGATTTTACCTTTCATAGAAAATCTCCTTATTTCCATAGAATTTCGTTGCGTTGCAACGGTTTAGTATCGCTAGTATAGACGAGAGGGAACGGAGTTGTCAAGAGAAAGCGATGTTTTCGTTCCGGGCGGGGTGCGGTGTCGGCGTTTTCGGCAGAGGAGAGGGAAAAGAGTTTTATGCTTTTGCGGCAGGAGAGCGCTTCTTCCGGCAAGACGAAATTCCCCAAAGGTTTTTGGCAAAGGAACCCTGCTTCCCGTTTACAAAAGAGAGAGAGATAGGGTATAATACAAAAACAAAGCGTTTTTCTGTTTCTAAAGAAAAACTTGCTTTTTACAGGAAAGAAACCGAAAAGAAGAGAGAGGAGTCCTTATGAAAAAGTATGTGATATCTTTCGTCGGGGTTGTGATGGCGGTTCTTGCGCTTTGGTGCAATGCATCGCCCTCGTTCGGGCAAAGTAACCTTGGCGGGGCGCGGCAAAACGAATGGACGCGCCTGGCGCAGGTTGCGGAAAGCGCCGCCTGGAAGGGGGCTTTGCGTTCGGGCGAAGCGCAGACGAACGACGACGCCCCGTGGACGCTTCCGCAGGACAGCAGCGTTTTTTCTGCAGAGTTGGCAAATCGCACCCTGGCGCTTTCTTCCGCCAACACGGCGGAGGCGCAGGTACAGCAGTTGGAAAGCGCCGGCTTTACGGTGCGGCTGCAGCAGAATTACGACAAGGCCGATACCTCCCCGGAGCATACCAGTGCGTATACCGTGGCAACGCAGGTCATTACGTTTGCCGGGGTGGAACGAACTCTTGCGATCGTGGTCGTTCGCGGCACGAACGGCGGCGAATGGTACAGTAACTTCGACTTTGCGCCCTCTAAAAGCAATCAAGCCGTTTTTGCAGAGAATTTTTTGTTTGCGGCGGAAAACGTTTTTTTAGGGGCAAAAACGGTGCTGGACGGAATTTCAAACCCGCTGATCGTCGCATGCGGGCATAGCCGAGGGGGTGCGACCGCAAACCTGTTGGGAATGCTCCTGAACGAACAATACGGCACGGAAAACGTTTACGTTTATACCTCCGCAACGCCGGCAACCTTCCGGGGGGACGGCAGCGCGTTGAAAACGTCCAACATTTTTAACCTCGTGAACGACGGCGACGTGGTTCCGCTGGTTCCGCTTGCGGCATGGGGGTTTGTGCGTTTGGGTACGGACGTAGTGCTGCACGCGGCAGAAGAGGACATTACGCGCGCAGCGTACGTAGACCAGACCCTTGCGGGGATTTCGGCGGATATTTCGTCGTATTATCGCGATCGTCATTCTTTGGAGCATGCGGGACTGTCCGAGGACGGCATCACCGCTTTTGAAATGATGCTTTGCCTCGCCAATACAATGCTGGAAGGGGAATCCGCCGCGACGACGGGCGCGTTCGACGTCTTTTCGGAAGAAAGCGATTTTGCTCCGCTCTTTGCGATGATTTCGAAAGCGGCGGAAAACAACGGAACTTTGGCAATTCAGGTGTTGATACAGCACCTGCCGATGACCTATCAGACTTTATTGAATCAAAAGGAGAACGGCTGAACTATGGCGTATATTGAATTTCGGGACGTATGTAAAACGTATGCCGGTGGCGGATCCGGCCAGATTTTTGCTTTGGATCATATGAATTTTGAAATCGAGCAGGGGGAACTTTGCGTCATCGTGGGGCCGAGCGGTGCGGGCAAAACCACGCTGCTGAATATCCTCGGCGGGATGGACTGTGCTTCTTCCGGCAAGGTCACGCTGGACGGGCGGGAGATCAGCGCCATGACGGAAGGGCAGCTGACGGATTACCGCAGAACGGACGTCGGGTTTGTGTTTCAGTTCTATAACCTGGTGCAGAACCTGACAGCAAAGGAAAACGTGGAACTGGCGGCGGAGATTTGCAAAAACAGTCTGGACCCCGTTACGGTATTGACGCAGGTCGGCCTGCGGGACAGGGTGGATAACTTCCCCGCACAACTTTCCGGCGGCGAGCAGCAGCGCGTTTCCATTGCGCGGGCATTGGCAAAAAACCCTAAAATTATTTTGTGCGACGAACCGACCGGCGCCCTGGACTATAATACGGGCAAAGCGGTGCTGCAGTTATTGCAGGATACCTGCCGCTCTACGGGTAAAACGGTAATTATCATCACACACAACAGCGCATTGGTGCAAATTGCGGATCGGGTCATTCGCGTCAAGAACGGCACGGCTACGGAAGTGCGATTGAACGAGCATCCCGTGCCGGTAGCGGAAATCGAGTGGTGATGCCTATGAAAAAAGCAAGAACAAAAAATATTGCCAGGGGAATCCGCGGCAGTCTGAATCGCTTTTTGTCCATTCTGTTCATCGTTGCACTCGGGTCCGGCTTTATGGCAGGGCTTGCCGCAACTTCTCCCGATATGTACGAAACGGCGGATCGCTATCTGGACGAATATGCCTGGTACGACCTGGACGTAAAATCGACCGTAGGATTTTCGGCGGAAGATGCCCGTCAGATTGCGGAAACGCCGGGCGTAAAAGCAACGCAGAACGCAAAAGTGACGGATATGGTTCTGGCGGACGAACGGGGAGACACGCATACTTCCCGCGTGTTTGCGCTTTTGAATGCGGACGGCACGACGGAAATGAATGCCTTTGCTTTAAAAGAAGGACGCCTGCCGCAAAGCGACGACGAATGCGTTGTGCAATACGTGTTGGGTCAGTACGCGTCGGACGCGTTGAAGATCGGCGATCGGCTGGAATTGTCGGAAGAAAACGTGAATTACGACGGGCTTGCCTCCGGCGTGCAATCCAAAACACTGACGGTAGTAGGATACGTCAACAGCCCGATGTGCATCTGCATTACGCAGGAACCGACCACGGTGGGAACCGGCAGCATTGCTCTGGAAGTTTATACGCGTAAAAATTATTTTACGTACGATTATTTTACGGACGTGTTCGTAGCGGTGGAAGGGGCAAAAGAAGAGGACACGTTTAGCGAGGCCTATCGAAAATTGATTCAACCCGTTTCGGAACGGTTGCAGACTTTGGGCGAGACTCTGGCGCCCGCACGTGCAGAGGAGTTGAAGCAAACGGCGCAAAAACAATTGGATAGCCTCACGCAGACGGTACAAGCGGCGGAAAATGCGGTTGCCATTGGCAAGCAGCTTTCGGAAGACGATCTTGTCCGCCTGCAGCAAAACGGTGCCGTTCTGGCGTTGTTGGGGACCGGGAACGCAGCACTTGCTCAAATGCTGGGAGATACGCAGCAAGCCGTGGCAGACGCTTTGCAGCAGTCAGACGAAGCGGCGGCAAGTGCGGCAATTACAAAATTGAAGCGTACGCTGGAACAGGCGCAGGCCGCGGTGGATGCCTTGGAAAACAGCAGTTGGCTGATCCGCCAGAGGGAGGATTCTACCGGCTTTGACGCTTACCAAAGCAACGTCGGCAAGGTTGCGGCGTTGTCGAAGGTGTTCCCCGTGTTCTTCTTTATGGTGGCGCTGCTGGTGTCGCTTACCACAATGACGCGCCTGGTGGAAGAAAACCGCGGGCAGATCGGCACGCTGAAAGCACTCGGCTACTCGAATCTGCAGATTTTGGGCGAGTATTTGCTGTACAGCACGCTTTCTTCCGTTGCGGGGTGCGCACTCGGGTTTGCCGTAGGGTTCCGCTTGTTCCCCTCCGTCATCAGTTCGGCTTACGGTATGATGTTTACACTGCCCGCTTGCGTCACACCCGTGCGGTGGAATATCGTGCTGTGGGTGGCGCCCGTTACGATCGGCAGTATTCTGCTGGCCACCGTTTGGGCCTGCTGGGGAGAGTTCCGTGCCAATCCGGCACAGTTGATGCGCCCCAAAGCGCCGGCTGCCGGCAAGCGCATCTGGCTGGAGCACCTGCCCTTTTTATGGAACCGAATGAAGTTTACCAGCAAGGTGACGGCAAGAAATCTGTTCCGCTACAAAAAACGCTTTTTCATGACGGTGGTAGGGGTTGCAGGCTGCAGCGCCTTGCTGCTTACGGGGTTCGGGCTGAAGGACTCCATCAACGATATTGTGGAGAAACAGTTCAACGAATTGTATCGTTACGAATTGACGATCGTAGCCAAAGATGCCGACTGGAAAACGGACGAAACGTTGCTAAACTATCTGAACGATTCGTCGCATATTTCGGCGTGGTTGCCGTGCATGAGCGAAAGCGGAAAAATCCTGTTCGGCGACGGACGGGAAAGTGTTTCGCTGCTTGTGCCGGAGCGCACGACGGACTTTGAAAACTTCATTCTGCTGCGGATGCGTAAAACCGGGGCGCCCGTGCCCTTTGCCAAAGAGGGCGGCGTGGTGCTTACGGAAAAACTGTGTGAAACGCTCGGCGTGCACGTGGGGGACGTCGTAACGGTAGAAAATGCGGACGGAACTCGCGGTTCGCTGCGGGTGGACGGGATTACGGAAAATTACATCACTTCGTTTGCCTACCTTTCGAAAGAGACGTATGCGAGTGCGTTCGGGGTTGCGCCTGTGTTCGGCAACGTTTTGTGCAGTGTACCCAAGGGGGTAAACGCCGCTGACCTGACGACGGAAGTTATGGCGCTGGACAGCGTTTTGTTTGCAAATGCAACCACAACGCTCAAAAGCAGTTTTAACGATTCGATTAAAAGCATCGACGGGGTCATTCTGGTGCTGATCCTCTCTGCGGGGTTGCTCAGCATCGTCGTGCTGTACAACCTGACCAACGTCAACGTGTGCGAGCGTCGCAAGGAACTTGCCACCATTCGCGTGCTGGGGTTCCACAAGCGCGAAGTGCAGCGGTATATCTTCCGGGAGACCAATCTGCTCAGTTTCATCGGTTCGGTGGTGGGGCTTGCGGTAGGGGTTCTGCTGCATTCCTACGTGGTACGCACCGTAGAGGTGGATCAGGTCATGTTCGGTCGGGATATTTATTTCTTCAGTTACGTCATTGCCCTTGCCATTTCGGTAGTGTTTACGTTGTTTGTAAACCTGATTATGAAAAAATCCATATCGAAAATCGATATGGTGGAAGCAATGAAGGCAAACGAGTAGCGTTGCGCCGTTGTTCTCGAAGGGGAGCAGCCGGGGGCCTGTTTTCTGCGGGGAGATAAGAATTTGTTTTCTCCGAAGAGGAAACGTGTTTCCGAGGCAAAAAGAGGATTGTTAAAAAGGATATTTATCTAGGGAAGGGGTTCGGGAAGCCGGATCCCTTTCCTTTTTACGTGCGTTGCTTTGTAAAATACAGTGCAACGTTGATTTTTTGAAACCGCGGCATGGGGTAGGCCGACGGGCGGAAACGAAAATTGTCCGGAAGCCTTTTTTAAACCGTAGGACAAAAGGGGAAAGAACGGAAGGTAGAAAAAAAAGACCTTGCGCAATTGCAAAGTCTTGGTGTACCATAAGGGCGCGAGGCGAAAGAAGAATACAGTCCGGTGGACTGTATTCCGAGGAGCGCGGTCGGGGGAAGCCGACCGGGGAATCCCCGGTAGAGTGAAAAGAACGAAAGGTAGAAAAAAAGACCTTGCGCAATTGCAAAGTCTTGGTGTACCATAAGGGATTCGAACCCCTGGCCTTTTGGTCCGTAGCCAAACGCTCTATCCAGCTGAGCTAATGGTACCTAGGTGTTTCAGCATTGCTATTATAAAGCGGCTTTTTTGAAATGTCAACTAAAAGATGAAAAAAACGGGTTTTTCTTCTCGGTTGTTTGACGAAAAGAGAGACGTCCTTTAGAATAGAATCAATATAAAACAAAAGAGGAGTTTTCACAGGAGGTTACGATGAAAAAGTTTTTTGGGTTCGGCATGGCAGTTCTGCTGCTTTTGACGGCAATGTTTGTGCTTTCGGCCTGCGCACCTCAGGCAGAAACGGTTGTGATTACGGCAGAGGAAGTTGCGGAGGGTACTACGCTGCTGCAGTACATGGAACAAATGCAAAAAGAGAAGAAGATTTCTTTCCGGACGGAGGAAAGCAGCGGAATGGTGATGGTGACCGCAATCAACGGGATCGGCAATGCGGGCAATTCTTATTGGATGCTTTATACCGACGATGCGGAAAATTCCGACGAGACCTGGGGTTCGATCGAGGTGGAAGGCAAGAAGTATGCGTCTGCAAAAGTCGGCGCCGGAGAGTTGGTCTTGAAAAAGGGCTGTACGTACGTTTGGAAATACGAAACCATGAACGGTTAACGCCGCGCGGAAAATCGTTTCTTCCTTTTCGAAACGACTAAAAAATACACTTTGCACTTCTTAACGGAGTGCAGAGTTATTTTTTTGTCTTTTTGTCGCTATTTTGGTAAAAAACAGCCGATTTTCTACCCGACAACGGATTGTGAAAGGGATTTGAGAGTGCTATAATTCAATAGTACTAAGTACTAACCAGAGATCGATCAGTTAAAACCCGATAAGCAGCAGATTCTGCTATATTCGGCGAGTTAAGTAAAATAGATTTGTTGTGGAAAAAGCAAGGAGAGTATTATGCCAAAGACATTTGATTCTGTTTTCCTTTGGGAGAGGGGTTTTCGTTGTTTGTTGTATACGATGGAAGAAGAAGACAAAACAGGGGACTGGGCAGGATCAGAGTACAACTTTCCGAGGTTTGACAATCCTGCGGGATGTCGTTATAATGAAAGCAAAACTAGCACACACTAGAATACGGAGATTTTTATGGAACAGGAAATTTTAACGCCTGCCGCGCTGTGGCGAGATTTCGATCCGACGGCGGAACCGCTGGAAGTGAATATCGTAAAGGAAGAGGAACGGAACGGCATCGTATACAAACAGGTATACTTTACGGGCCGCACCGAGGGCGGCGCGAAAAGCCGGGTTTTTGCCGAAACGGCACACAAAGCGGGCGAAGAAAATTTGCCGGGGGTGGTGCTGATCGGCCCGCAGGAAAAGGGAATCGACGAGTTTCGTTTAGAATTCTGGGCGCTTTGCGGTTATGCCGCAATTTCCATAGATAATTGCGGGCAGAGCGATCGCCCTATGTTTACGCAATATCCGCCGCAGTGGGCGTATGCAAACTTCACGCAGGCGGGGCGGCACCTGACGCATGTGGATACCACCGCGCGGGAAACCTGCTGGTACGAATGGGCCATCAACGTGCGCCGCGGCATTACGTTTTTCGAAAGGGAACCGTACGTGGACGGAACTCGCATCGGCGCGCACGGCACGTTGAACGGGGCGATTACGCTTTGCCACGTGCTGGCGTTCGATTCGCGCTTAAAAACGGCAATTGTGGGGTATCATTCCTGCTATGTGGATCGGTCTGCCGAAAAAACGAAGGAAGACGCAACCCCGGAGGAGATTCAGCGTGTTATGCAGGCGGAGGACGAGCGGGATCGTTGGTATCTCGGCGTTGCGCCGCAAAGTTATCCCATGTATTTTCGGGTTCCCGTTTTGTTGGAGTGCGCGACGAATTCCGTATTGACGGACGTGGACAACGTGGCGAAGGTGTTGGTTCCGCTTTCCGAAGAGCAACGCAGACAAACGTATCTTTCGCTGGAGGCGCGCGCCGTGCGCCCCGAAGCAAAAACCGCTTTGCCCAACGTGAAGCGATGGATGGATATGACGCTGAAATCACTGGAAACTTTGCCGGAAAAACCGTCCTTTACCATGGAAGTGCAGGAGGGAAAACTGCTGGCCAATATTTCGGCACGCGGCGCAAGCGACGTTCGTTTCTATTACGCCCGCGCAACGGAAGAGACGTCTTGCCGCAATTGGGTGCAAGCGCCGTTAAAAGTATCGGAAGAAAAAATGACGGCAACTTTGCGCGTGGTCAACGCGTCACACCCCGTGTATGCTTTTTGTTCCATCACGGTGAACGACTTTACTTTTTCCACCTTGGTCAACAGCGTGGTTCCCGGGAAACTCGGCGAGGTGGAAACGGCAATCCCCACCAAGTTATTGTATCAAAGCAGTGAGGGCATCAAGGAGTTTGCGATTGTAAACCCGGCGGAGAGCGAAAAAACTTTGGCGAAGAACAGCCCGCTGACGGTAAAGGAAGCGGCACTCGGAGTAAAAGGAATCTACGGGAAAACGATAGGGACCTTTCAATTGTTCGACGAATTATACAACACGTCCGGCGCGGTGATGCTGGCGGACGTTTGCTCTCAGGAGGCACAGGAACTCACCGTCTGGGTGCAGACGGGGCGCGGCACGCCGGAGCAAACGTTGTTTGCGGCGCACGTCTCTTTGGTCGGCGGAAACTTATGGCAAAAAATCACACTGACGCAAAACGACTTTAAATCGAACGGGAAAACGTTATCGACATGGCGCGGGGCGCTGTGTTTTACCGCGGACAAATCGTTTTTGCTGAACAATCTGCTGTTTACGTGAGGCAAGAAAATGCAGTGGCAGGTAGGGGATAAAATCAAAACAAAAAAGAACCATCCCTGTGGCAGTAACGAATGGGAAGTGCTTCGCACCGGGGCGGATTTCAAGCTGAAATGCCTGGGTTGCGGCAGGGTTGTGATGGTGGATTATCTTTCCTTTTTGAAAATGGTGAAAAACAATGGAAAATAACGAAGCGTACACGAAAGAGCCGGTTCGCGCCGGTTCGCGCAAGGAAAAGGTCGTAAACACCGTGTTAGCGGTGTTATGCGCTTTGATGGGCATCGTAATTTTGCTGCGTGTTTTCGTTTTCGAATTGTGCGTCGTGCAGGGGGACAGCATGCTGCCGAACTTTGCGGACGGACAAATCGTTCTGGTGAATCGCAGGGCGTCTCCGCAGCGGTTCGACGTGGTGCTGATCGAGATGACGGAGCAGGAATCTGGCGGGGAAAAGGAACGCATCCTGATCAAACGGGTGATTGCGCTTGCCGGGGAGACGATCTGGTGCGAGAACAACGTGGTGCACGTGCGCCGGGAGGACGGCACGGAACTGGTGCTGACGAAGGAACGGATCGGGTTCGATACCTACGAAACGCGGGATTTTTCGCCCGTCACGGTGCCGCAGGGCACGGTGTATTTACTGGGGGATAATCGTCCCGTCAGCAAGGACAGCCGCTTTTTCGGCGCGGTGGACGTTTCGAAAATCCACGGCGTGGTAGTATAAATTTCTTTCGGGAGGGGAAAGCAAAAAGGGGCCCCTCGGGCAAAAGGTCGATGAGGACACGGGGCGGGAGCGTTTTCGAAAGAAACGCATCCGTTCGGTTGACGAACGGTGCGGATGGTGTTATTCTTTTGCCGTAAATAAAAATAAACGATCTTTCTCAATGAAATTCGGCGAGGCGGATGAACATCGAAGAACCCGATCCGGGGCGTGCCGAGGCGCGCCGAGGCTGCGGGGTTTCGTTTTGCAATAGTCGCGCCCGTTCCGGGCGCTTTTTTTTGAGGAATCGGGAGGAAACAAATGGAAAAACGAACGGGAGCGATTGCCATCGTGATTACAAACAAAGCGGCTGTAGCAAGCGTGCAGGTCGTGTTCAGCGGGTTCGGAGACATCATTGTAGGGCGTATGGGGATACCGAATCACGAAACGGGCAGGAACGTGATTGCCCTGATTGTAGAAGGCAGTGTAGAAAAGATTTCCGCCCTGTGCGGGAATCTGGGAAGAATTGAGGGCGTCACGGCAAAAAGCGTTCTGACGCCGGCGGAGGAAGGAAAATGAAGAGAATTTTTGCAGGAATGGTTTTATTGTTGCTTTGCGCGTGCGTGTGCCTGACGGGCTGCGCCCCGCAGGAAGGGGAGGCCTATACGTTCTTTGTCCCGGACGGGGCCCCGGCGCTTGCCGTTGCGAACGTGATTCAAAGCGGAAAAATCGGAAATCATCCGGTGACGGTTTCGATTGCTTCGGGAGACGCAGTAAAGGATAAGTGCGCTTCCGGCGCGGCGGATCTGGCGATTTTGCCGACGAACGCTGCCGTGAAGATCTGCTCCGTCAACGAGGATTACGTCATCTTTTCGGTGAACGTGCGCGGGCTGCTTTACGTCATCGGGAAGGAAAACATCTCGAACCTGAAAGAACTGGAAGGAAAAACCGTGCTGAGTATCGGTTTGGCGAACACGGGAGAATACCTGTTCAAGCGGATTCTGGACGACGCACAGGTTGCCTACGACGGAACGAGCGGCGTTACGCTGCAATATTACACCGATGGTTCGGAGGCGGGAAAACTGCTGATGGCGGGAAAGGGGGATTTTGCGCTGCTCGGCGAGCCTGCCGCAACGAATATCCTGAACAAAGCGCAGCAAAACGGTAAAACCTTCTACCGGGTGTTTGATTTGCAGCAATTGTGGAAGGAAACGACCGGGGCCAAAGAAACGGGCTATCCGCAGGCTTGTGTGCTGGTAAAGCGCAGTGCGCTGCAGCTAAAGGGGTTTGCAGAGGCGTTGACCGACGTCCTGGAGGCAAACGCTGCTTTCCTTCGCGCGAACGTTGCGTCGTTGAACGATCTTTTAAAGAGCGTCAACAGTGCGTTGGACCTCGTTTACACGCAGGATTTGTTGGATCGCTGCAACCTTACCATGCAAAAAGCGGCGGAACGGAAAGAAGAGATTGTGGCTTATCTGCAGGAATTTACCGGGCCCTTTGCTTCTCTCGTGAAGGACGAAATGTTTTATGAAGGCTGATTTCGGGGAAAAACGTTTTAAGGCATCGGCCGTGCTGCAATGGGGGCTGGCGCTGGCCGTGATTCTTGTTGCATGGTGGATTTGGGCGGCGGTGAAGCAAAACCCGCTGCTTTGTCCTTCGCCTGCGGAGGTGTTTGCCGAAACGTTTCGTCTGCTGGGCAAGGCGGAGACGTATTCGGCGTTTCTTGCCACCTTTGGGCGGGCCTGCGCGGCGTTCGGCGTTTCGTTTGCCGCGGCACTTGCCTGTGCACTGTTTGCGGGGCTGTTTCCCGGGTGTAAGCCGGTGGCGGATCGCGTCGTCTTGTTTTTTCGTGCCGTGCCGACCATGTCCGTCATCATCGTTGCACTGTTGCTTTGCGAAAGCGACTTTGTGCCCGTTGCGGTAGCGGTGTTGGTGGCTTTTCCCGTTTTGTACAGCGCGTTCGTGCGCGAGGCGGAAAGCGAACCCGGGCTGGAGGACGTTTGCACGGTATACGGCGTGGGGCGCAGAAAAAAAGCACGCTATCTGCTGTTGCCGTTGTATCGCAGGGCGATGTTGCCGCAATGCGAAGACACGCTGCCCTTATGCATGAAGGTGTGCGTTGCCGGAGAAGTGCTGGCTCTGCCCAGGTTCGGCCTGGGGAAGGATTTGTATACGGCAAAAGTTTCGGTGGAGGCGGCTCGCGTGGCCGCCATCACTCTTCTGATTCTGGCGGCCGGTTTTCTTTTGCAGGGCTTTTTCCGTCTGCTGAGGAGGAGGCAAAAATATGGTTCGGTTTGAAAACGTCTGCGTTTCTTACGGTGCGCACGTGGTATACGATCGTTTTTGTGCGGAGTTTCCGGTCGGAGTAAACGTTATTTTGGGAAAATCCGGCAGCGGCAAAAGCACGCTGCTTCGGGTGGCTGCAGGGCTGCTGCCCTATGAGGGGCGGTGTGAGTGCGAGCCCCCCGCAATGGTCTTTCAATCTCCCCGGCTGCTGCCCGTTTCGGCAGAGGAGAACGTCCGTCTGGTGACGGACAACGGGGTGGAAGACGCATTGAAACTCGCGCGGATCTGGGAAAAGAGGAGGGCAAATGCCGTTACGCTTTCCGGCGGGGAGCAGCAACGGGTATCTCTTGCCCGTGCGTTTGCCGCCAACCGGCCGGTATGGCTGTTGGACGAACCCTTTTCCGGGTTGGATTACGGCGTAAAGAAGGAACTGTACCGCACTCTGGACGAAATGCTTTCGGGGAGGCGTCTCACCGTGTTATTGGTGACGCACGATGCGGAAGAAGCCGTTGCACTGGGGGATCGGATTTATTGCCTGGGCGGAGTGCCCGGTACGCTCCGCAAGGTGGCGGAACTCACGCAGCCCCGCCGTGAGCGGGACGGGTTTGCCGCAGCATCGCTGGAGTTGCAAAAGCAATTGCGTCTTGCGGTTGCGGAGCCCTTCGCAGACGGCCGGGCGCTGTAAGAAAGGAAACTTGCGGCTTTTCGAAAGCCGCAAAAGGGATGGTATAAAAAGGCAAAAGGGAAGGAAACTGCCGGGAAATCGGTGGTTTCGCCCCTCGGGACAGCCGTCGGAAGAAGGCGTCGGGCGCAGGGGCGAGGACCCGCCCGGGAACCCGAAGGAAGGGTTGCGAAAGGGGAAAAGCCGAAAGAAAAAGGCATAGAAAAGGGAAAAGAATTGTCGCGGGAAGCCCGCGGCTTTTTTTGTTTTTTTGCTTTACTACGCTAGTGCGTTTTTTGTCGCAGGAGGGCGTTTTTCGGAGATAAAGTTATTTTATTCCGCTTGTGTGTTTGCCTTCCGTATGGTATAATGCTTCTGGTGGAAAGTCTGACCTTTTTTCAGTATCGCTTCCGACGGAACGGGTTCGATCACGTCGTCGAAAGGCGCGCTTTTTTTTGGGGTGCGGGGATATTGTGAAGGTTTTCACAACACGAAAATCTGAATAATCCATGGATGGAGGAGAATTATGATGGGATCTACGGTTCCGTTCAACGGCACGAAAGAGCAGGAGGAACAACTCCGCGCCAAACTGAGAGAACTGAAAGAACAAAAAGGCGCTTTGATGCCCGCTTTGCAATACGCACAGGAACTTTACGGCTATCTGCCGTATGAAGTGCAGCAGATCGTGGCGGAGGAATTGGACGTTTCGCTGTCGGAAGTGTATGGCGTCGTTACGTTTTATTCCCAGTTTTCGTTGTTCCCGAAGGGCAAATACCGCATCGGGATTTGCCTTGGCACGGCATGCTACGTCAAGGGTTCCGGCGATATTTACGAAAAACTGAAAAGCGTACTCGGCATCGAGGGCGGCCAATGCACGGCGGACAGGAAGTTCTCTTTGGACGCAACCCGCTGCATCGGGTGCTGCGGACTTGCTCCCGTCATGACGGTGAACGAGGACGTTTACGGGAAAATCACGCCGGACGACGTGGAGGAGATCTTGGCAAAATACGAATAGTGTTTTGCAGGGGGTGTGAAAAATGAAGATCAGAGAAATAGCCGAAATTCTGAATGCGGAATTTATTTGCTGCGAGGAATTTGCCGATAAGGAAGTATATTCCGCCTGCGGCTCCGACATGATGAGCGACGTGCTGGCTTACGTAAAGGAACAAGCGGTGCTGATTACCGGCTTGTGCAATCCGCAAGTGGTGCGTACCGCCGAAATGATGGATATGGTCTGTATTGTGTTCGTGCGGGGGAAAAAGCCTTCTGCCGAGGCGATCGAATTTGCCAAAGGGCGCGGGCTTGTGATGATGGCAACGCAGCATCGCATGTTTTCTGCCTGCGGGCTGTTGTATTCTGCCGGTTTGAAATCGGGGGATTAGTATGGATTGCGTGCACCTGGAATACGACGTGGACGGCAACAACTTTATTTCTGCCGGGCAGGCGACCGAAAAGGTAAAGTTCTGTCTGAAGGGGATGGGAATCGACGCCAAGGACGTGCGCCGCATTGCCATTGCCATGTACGAGGGGGAAATGAACATGGTCATTCACGCCAACGGCGGCAAGGCGATTGCGGACGTATACGTCGACCGCGTGGTGGTGAAACTGATGGACAGCGGCAAGGGGATTGCCAACGTCGAGCAGGCAATGCAGCCGGGGTTTTCCACCGCGTCCGAAGAGGTTCGCAGCCTCGGGTTCGGCGCCGGCATGGGATTGCCCAACATGGTGCGCTATACCGACGAGTTTGAAATCAAGAGCGAGGTCGGAAAAGGTACGGAAATCACGTTGACGGTGCGTTTCAGGTAACGCACGAAAGGAGGAGACGGAATGAGCGAACTGAAACGCCTGCACACGGTTACGCTGGATCGCGAAAAATGTATCGGATGCGGTTCCTGCGTGAAACGTTGCCCGACGGAAGCGATTCGCCTTCGCGAGGGAAAGGCCAGCGTCATTTACGAAAAATGCATCGCCTGCGGCGAATGCGTACGTATTTGTCCGTCTCACGCAAAAATTCCCAGTTACGATAAGTTCGACGTGATTCAGAACTACAGATATAAAATCGCATTGATTGCGCCCTCTCTGTACGGGCAGTTTAACAATCTGAGGGACGCAAACTATTTATTAACCGCCTTCAAGTCCATCGGGTTCGATTACGTTTTCGAAGTGGGACTCGGGGCGGAGTTGGTGACGCAGGCCACGCAAAAACTTTTTGCGGAGGGCTCGCTGAAAAAGCCCGTCATCAGTACCGCCTGTCCGGCCGTGCTGGAATTGATTCAGGGGAAATTCGCAAATCTGAGCGAAAACCTTTTGCCTCTTTTGGCCCCGGTGGACGTGGCAGCCAAACTCGTGCGCGAAAAAGCGGCAAAGAGGGGCGTTTCGGCAAGCGAAGTCGGCGTGTTTTTCATTTCGCCCTGCCCGGCAAAGGTGTATGCGCTGAAAGCAAACAAAACGGTCAACCGGAACTATGTGGACGGGGTCCTTTCCGTTTCGGAAGTATACAAAAAACTACTGGCAGAGTTGGGAAAACTGGAGGATTGCAAAAATCTTTCCGAAATGGGAGTTCTGGGGCTGCAGTGGGCAAGCAGCGGCGGAGAAGCCGCGGGGATTGCCTGTGAAAAATATCTGGCGGCAGACGGCATCGAAAACGTGAAGAACATTCTGGAAGCGCTGGAAAACGGCAGCCTGAAGGATATGGAGTTTATTGAACTGAACGCCTGCATCGGCGGGTGTGTCGGCGGGGTGCTGAACGTGGAGAACCCGTTTGTGGCAAAGGCCCGATTGCGTCAGCTGCGCAAAAAGTTTCCGCAAATCGGCACGACTCTTGCGGACTGGGGAAAACCGCTTTCCTTCTATTCTACGGAAAAGCCTCCGCAAAAGGAAGGAAGTGCTTTCGACGAGGATCGGAACCTGGCATTTGCAAAACTGCATGAAATGCAGCGGCTGTACGAAACGCTGCCGCAAATCGATTGCGGTGCGTGCGGGGCACCCGGGTGCCGTGCTTTTTGCGAGGACGTTGTTTTGGGCAGAGTGCCGCAAGGCGAAACCTGCCCGTTGATGGAGAAATAGAAACATGACGGTAAAAGAATTGGCAGAAAAATTGCAGGCGACCGTTTGTAACGCGGCGGATTTGTCCCGCGGCGTGGCAGACGGCTACGCAGGAGACTTTTTGAGTTTCGTAATGGGCAAAGCCCCGGCGGATTGCGCCTGGTTCACGGTGATGACAAACGTCAACGTGTGTGCCGTTGCCGTGCTGTGCGAAGTGGCGGCGGTGGTGATTTGCGAAGGTTGTGAGCCGGATGCCGTTTTGCTGCAGAAAGCAAAAACGCAAGGAGTCAACGTGCTGAAAACGAAACTGGACGTTTTTCACGCAATCGAAAAGGTGGTTCATGCGGATTAAGTACGATTTTCACGTGCATAGTGCCTTGTCCTCCTGCGCCGACGACGATATGACGCCTCGTACGGTGGTGGGGGTAGCGGCACTTGTGGGGCTGCAGGCTGTTGCGATTGCGGATCATAACGCCATCGGCAACGTGGAGGCCGCCATCGCAGCGGGAAAAAAGTACGGCGTGTGCGTCGTCCCCGCGATGGAACTGCAAACGGCGGAGGATATCCACGTGCTGTGTCTGTTCCCTTCTCCGGAACGGCTGCGTGCGTTTTATGAAGAAATTGTGCTGCCGGCGCTGCCCCTGCGGAAAAACGATACGGAATTGTTCGGCAGTCAATGGCTGTATAACGAAGAGGACGAAGTGTTGGGAGAGGACGACCGCTTTTTGCACATCGGCGTAGCCGTCGGTGCGGAAAAAGTGCCGCAACTTGTGAAAACCTACGGCGGGGTTGCCGTGGCGGCTCACGTGGATCGCCCTTCCAACGGGATGGTAGCGATTCTGGGCGATATCACGCCGGAGTACGACGTGGTGGAACTTTCTTCCACGGCGGACGAGCAGGAAGAAGCCCTTTATCGTGGGCGGAACAAAACCGTGCTGAGAGATTCGGACGCGCATTGGACGGACGAAATCGGTGCGGCCCAAGGCTGTATGGAAGTGGAGGAACTTACCGCGGAGGCAATCGTGGAGGCGTTACGGAAATGAGAGAATTGGCATTGAACGTTTTGGACGTGGCGGAAAACTCCCTGAGAGCCAACGCAAAACAGATTGTAATCGAAGTGGAAGCGTCGATGGAAACCATACGCATTTCCATTACCGATGACGGCTGCGGCATGGATGAGGAGTTCCTCTCCCGCGTGACGGACCCGTTTACCACCACACGCACGACGCGGCGTGTGGGGATGGGGCTGTCGCTGCTGCAGATGGAAGCGGAAATGGCCGGCGGCTCGTTTGAGATTGCGTCGGAACAGGGCAAGGGGACCAAGGTCGTTGCCACGTTCCGTACGGATCATATCGACCGGCCCCCCCTCGGAAACTTCGGCGATACGCTGGCGGCACTGTTGCCGGACCTTGGGGAAACGGAATTGATTTTTACCTATCGTGCGTTCGGAAAAGCGTACACGCTCGATACGGAAGAAATAAAGAGACAATTGGAAGGGGTCCCTCTGGACACTCCGGAAATATTGGTGTTCATCCGCGAGATGACAGACGAAAACGTTACGAGAATCAATGGAGGTATTGAGTTATGAAAAGTATTGCCGACATCAAAGCGATCCGGGACAGGATGCAATCGCAGATCGTCGTGCGCGACAAAGAGACGACGGACGAAATCCGACTGGTTGTGGGAATGGCTACCTGCGGTATTTCCGCCGGAGCGCGGCCGGTGTTTAATACGTTGGTGGACGAAGTATCCAAGCGTGGTCTGCACAACGTGAAAGTGACCCGTTCCGGGTGCCTCGGCATGTGCAAACTCGAACCGATTGTGGAAGTGTTTGTACCCGGGCAGGAAAAGGTGACCTATTGTAAGGTAGACGCCGAAAAAGCGAAGAACATCATTGTAAACCACATTGTGAACGGCAATATTTGCACGGATTACTTAATCAGCGGCGAGGAGTAAAACAGAAAATGTACAAAAGTCATGTTTTGGTGTGCGGTGGCACGGGTTGCCACTCGAACCACGGCGATGAAATTATCGCCAAGTTCAGAAAAGAAGTGGCGGAGCAGGGTCTGCAGAACGACGTACAAGTGGTGCAGACGGGTTGTTTCGGCCTGTGCGCGGTGGGGCCCGTCGTAATTGTGTATCCGGAAGGGGCATTCTATTCGCACGTAAAGGTGGAGGACGTGGACGAAATCGTTTCCGAACACCTGATCAAAGGGCGTATCGTGGAGCGGTTGCTGCACAAAGACGACCCGCAGAAAGAAGCGGTGCGCTCTCTTTCCGAAACGAATTTTTATAAAAAACAAACGCGTGTCGCGCTGCGCAATTGCGGCGTCATCAACCCGGAAAATATCGATGAATACATTGCGTACGACGGGTATCAGGCCCTCATCAAAGCGCTGACGGAAATGACCCCTCAGCAGGTGATCGACGAAATTTCCAAATCCGGCCTGCGCGGCCGCGGCGGCGCCGGTTTCCCCACCGGCAGAAAATGGCAGTTCACGCACGACGCCGTAAACGACGTCAAGTACGTTTGCTGCAATGCCGACGAGGGCGACCCGGGTGCTTTTATGGATCGTTCCATTCTGGAAGGAGATCCGCATGCGGTACTGGAGGCAATGACCATTGCGGGCTATGCCGTCGGGGCGCATCAGGGGTACATTTACGTGCGTGCCGAATATCCTATTGCGGTGCATCGCCTGCAGGTGGCAATCGATCAGGCGAGAGAATACGGGCTGCTCGGGAAAAACATTCTGGAGACCGGTTTCGATTTCGATCTGGAAATCCGCCTTGGCGCCGGCGCATTCGTGTGTGGCGAAGAAACGGCATTGATGACCAGTATCGAAGGTCATCGCGGCGAACCGCGTCCGCGCCCGCCGTTCCCGGCTGTGAAAGGGTTGTTCGGCAAGCCGACGCTTTTAAACAACGTGGAAACGTACGCCAACGTGGCACAAATCATTCTGAAAGGGGCGGATTGGTTCTCGCAAATGGGCAGCGAGCGCAGCAAAGGCACCAAAGTTTTTGCGCTCGGCGGCAAAATCACCAATACCGGCCTGGTGGAAATTCCCATGGGCACGCCGCTTCGCACCGTCATTGAAGATATCGGCGGCGGGATTCCGAACGGAAAAAAATTCAAAGCGGCGCAAACCGGCGGACCTTCCGGCGGCTGCATTCCCGCTCAGTTGATCGACACCCCCGTAGAATACGAAAGCCTGGTGCAGATCGGCTCCATGATGGGTTCCGGCGGGTTGATCGTGCTGGACGAAGATAACTGTATGGTGGATATTGCAAAGTTCTTTCTGGAGTTTACGTTGGACGAATCCTGCGGGAAGTGCACGCCTTGCCGTATCGGGGTCAAACGTCTGTACGAAATGCTGACCAAAATCACGGACGGCATCGCCACGGAAGAAGACCTCGACAAAATGGAAGAATTGTGCTATTACATCAAAGAAAACGCATTGTGCGGTTTGGGGCAATCCGCACCGAACCCGGTGCTTTCCACGCTGCACTACTTCCGCGACGAGTATCTTGCGCACGTACGCGATAAAACTTGCCCGGCAGGGGTTTGCAAAAACCTGCTGCATTTCACAATTGACGCACACAAATGCATCGGCTGCAAGATGTGTGCCAAGGCTTGCCCCGTGGGTGCAATCGCGCCGCAAGGGCAGGTGCTGGAAGGCAAAAAATTGCCGTATCTCGTGATCGATTCGTCGAAGTGCGTGAAGTGCGGCAACTGTGTGGCAACTTGTAAGTTCCACGCCATCGAGAAGAAGTAGGAGGCAAAACCCATGATTCAGCTTAAAATCAACAACGTTCCGGTTTCTGTGAAAGAAGGCACCACCATTCTGGAGGCTGCCCGCAGCATCGGCATCAAAATTCCTACGCTCTGTCACATGAAAAACCTCAGCGAAATCGGCGCATGCCGTGTTTGCGTGGTGGAGGTGAAGGGCATGCGTACGCTGGTGGCTTCCTGCGAGTATCCCGTATCGGAAGGCATGGAAGTGTTTACCAACACCGCAAAGGTGATGGACGCAAGAAAAACCACGTTGGAATTGATCCTTTCCGACCACCGGAAGGATTGCCTCTCCTGCGAGCGGAATACCAATTGCGAACTGCAGCGCCTTTCTTATAAATACGGCTGCGAACCCAAACGGTTCGAAGGCGCAATGAGCGAACATCTGACGGATACTTCTACGCCGTATCTCATTCGCGATAACAGCAAATGTATTTTGTGCCGCAGATGTATTGCGGTTTGTCAAAAGCAGCAAGGGGTTGGCGTCATCGGCGCAAACGAAAGAGGTTTCGCCACGCACATTGCCGCCCCGTTCGATATGAAACTTTCCAACACGCCTTGTATCGGCTGCGGGCAGTGCATCAACGTTTGCCCCACCGGCGCGTTGAAAGAAAAGGATGAAATCGTCCGCGTGCAGGAAGCGCTTGCGGACGCAAAGAAATACGTAGTGGTGGGAACCGCCCCGGCGGTGCGCGCTGCCATCGGCGAAGCGTTCGGTCTGCCGGAAGGCACCAACTGCGAAGGCAGAATGATCACCGGCTTGCGGTACCTCGGGTTCCGCCAGGTGTTTGACGTGAACTGCTCGGCAGATTTTACCATTTGGGAAGAAGCCAACGAATTGCTGCAGCGCATGCAAAACGGCGGGCAGCTGCCCATGTTCACCAGTTGCTGCCCGGGTTGGGTGCGCTACGTCGAACACAACTTTCCGGAAATCCGCGATCATTTATCCTCCTGCAAATCGCCGCAACAGATGTTCGGCGCATTGGTCAAGAGCGTGTTTGCACAACGTATGGGCATCGACCCCAAAGATTTGTTTGTGGTTGCGGCAATGCCGTGCACAGGGAAGAAAGGCGAAAAACTGCGTACCTTCACCAACGGCCTGCCGGATGTGGATGCCGTGCTGACGACGCGCGAATTGGCGCATCTGATGCAGGAAAACGGTATCTTGTTGGCAGACGTGCCGGAAGGCAAGGCAGATAGCCCGTTCGGAGAATATACGGGTGCAGGAATCATCTTCGGCGCAAGCGGCGGCGTGATGGAAGCAGCCTTGCGTACGGCGGTGCAGGTGCTGCAGCCGAACCAGGCCAACAACCCGTTGGAGTTCGAAGAAGTGCGCGGGATGGAAGGCGTGAAAGCGGCGACCTACGAAGTCGGCGGCAAAACGCTGCGCATTGCCGTAGTCAACGGCCTGAAAAATGCAAAAGAGATTTGCGAACAGGTGAAAAACGGCACTTCCGAATATGACTTTGTGGAAGTGATGACCTGCCCGGGCGGATGCGTGATGGGCGGCGGTCAGCCGATTAAAGCAACCTTTGTGAAACATAAGGATCGGGTTGCGCGTGCGCGTGCCGGCGTGCTGTACAAAACGGATAAGCAAATGGCAGAACGCTGCAGTCTGGAGAACACAAGCGTGAAGCAGGTGTACGCCGAATACCTCGGGGAGCCGTGCGGACACAAAGCGCACGAGTTGCTGCATACGACGTACGTCGCAAGAGAAAAATACACCAAAGAATAACGCAACCTGCAAATTTTTGCAGCCGAATGCGTAACAGAAGAAGTAAAGTCACCCGCAAAACGGGTGACTTTTTTCTGCCCCGAAAGCGGAAAATACTTTCGGAGGCCCGGCGTTTTTGTGCAAAACCGGTACGGCGGCCGGCAAAAGAGCGGGCATACCTGCGAAAGGGACGCCTTGCCGCGTTCGCCGCATCAAACAGTTTTTTTGTTTCGATTGCAGGAAACAAGTGGTCTGATGTGCGGAGTTTGCGGCAAACGATTTTTTCGTGTTTTTCGTTTTACGGAGGAAAACACATCGGGAAAGAATATCTTACCGGAAAGGGAAATAGGCTGAACGGAACGGTGAGGGCGAAACTTTCGGAGGAAGGAAAAAAGGGAGGGGAAAAATCGCTTATTTTGGGGGAAAACAACAAAAAACTTGAAAAAAGTCGGCAGTTGTGCTACAATCATTAAGCTACACATTTTGATACTACGGAGAAGGGTATGCTATGTAAAAAAACGCAGGAACCTTCACTTTCTCTGTAGTGGGAAAAATGTGTAGCAACAAGAAGGGTGCGTTTTTTGCGCTCTTCGGGTTGAAGGGCGTTTTTTTATGTGAAAAATGCGAAACCAGGGAATAAGGAGGAGAATATGAAAAGGAAAAACATCGTTTTAATTGCCGTATTCTGTTTGCTTGCTTTGTTTCTTTTTGCGGCATGCGGGGAGGACCCGGGCGAAACGCATACGCATACGTTCGATTCTTCCGTGTGGGAGAAGGACGGAACGGGGCACTGGCACCCGGCCACATGCGAGCATAAAAGCGAAAAGGGAGAGTTTGCCGTGCACACGTGGAACGAAGGCGTGGTGGATCCCGCCCCGACGGCAACCAAAGCAGGGGTAAAAACCACCACTTGCACGATTTGCTCGTTCTGCAAAACGGAAACGGTGCCGGCACTCGGTGCGGAGCAGAACGAAGTATCGATAGACGTTTCTGCATTGGAAAACGTGACGTATGACAAAAAGGCGCACGGGATCTCGGAGGAACAGGTCACCCGCAAGGGAAGCGGTGCAATCACCGTTACTTATAAAGCAAAAGGGGCTCCGGATACGGAGTATTCGGAAGCCAAACCCGTGAATGCGGGCGAATACGTTGTGCGCGCGCAGGTTGCGGCAACGGAAGATTTTCTGGCAGGGGAAGCAACGGCGGATTTCCGCATTGCTTCGCTGAAACTGACGCCGACCGGCCTTTCCAAAACGTACGACGGAACTGCGAATTTTGAAGCAGATCTGACGGAGGGCGTGCTGAAAGGCGACACCGTACATCTCGTTGTCGTTACCGTCTCTGCCGATGTCGGCGACGTTGCAGCGCAAACGGCAACTTTGCAGGGGGAGGGCAGCGCCAACTACACGGTGGAGGCCTCCGCACTGACGGTGCAGATCAATCCGATTGTGCTGGACGCCGGCATCTCGGTGGAGAAGGTCTACGACGGTACCGACAAGATTTCCCACACGTTTCAGGAGAAGGACGGTGTCCTTTCCGGAACGATTACGGCAGAATTTACGGTTCCCTCGGCAGACGTCACAAACGATAAGTTCGTATATAGTCCGACTTATGAACTACGGGGCGAAGGGAAGCAAAACTATCAGTTGAAATTTTCCAAAAGCTCCCGCCCGGAGGAAGACTATTTGCTGTATCGCATCACGCAAAAGCCTCTCGGGATACCGGAAGACATTCGTTATTATGCCCAACTCCAGTTCGGCATGATGGAAATTTATACTTTCACGACGGCCGACGGCCTGATTGAAGGGGATGCGTGCGATTTGAAGGCCAATGTCCCCAGCGAGTTCGGGAATGAACGAGGGTATTACACGCTTACGAAGGAACAGCAGGCCACCATACTTTCCTGTACCAACGGCAACTATTCTTTCCAGAACGAAAGCAACAAGGAAATTGTGATAGTGATTACGTCGCACCCGTCCGGTACTCCGGAAAGTAAAATGCGGGTGACGAGCGTGGAGCAATCGGACGAAGCAGACACCGTGATTCTGTACGGGCAGGTAGTGAAAGACTTCTTTGCCGTCGGCGAATCGTATTACTTTACCGGCATGGAAGAAACGTTTACCGTTGCGGAAATCGGCGTGCAATACGGCACGGAATATCGCACGATGGAAGAAGGAAACGTGGGCGACGTCGTGCGGGTGAAGGTGACCGGCAGTCGCGCCAAAGAGGTGCAGTTGCACGGGGCTGCCGCCTTTGCAAAGGAGGAGACGGTTTCGACCAATCTTGTCAAGACGTATGTGGTGTGGAAAACGGACTATCCTCGTCTGGATTCTTCTGCGGAGGTCTCGCTTTTATACGACGGAGAAATCATTGCCTTTACGTATATGAAGATCTGGAACGAGAGCGGTTTTCTGGACAGCAGAGGCAAGGAAACGGTTACGTTTGAACTGGAAAAACCGATCGCCGTCAAAAAAGCAAAAGCGACAAACTACAGACCGCCGTACGAAGTGCAAAACTATTTTAAAGTGGTAGACAAAAACGGCAAAGTTCTGACCAATGCGTACTATTGCTACGTCTACTCTTATGAGTTGGAGCATAGCGAAAGCGCGAATTATACCGGAACCTGCGATTTCTGCGGTAAGGTTGTAACACCGTGCATACAAATGTATAACGTTGTTAGTTACAAAGCGGATTATCAACGGGCTACCTTGAAAAATCTCGTCGTGGGAGAAATCAAAATCCTGTGCACGACGGAGGACTTGCCAAGTGGAAATTATCAAGTATGGATGCGGAAATTCGGAGAACCGACATCCGTCGAGGCGGAAAATGTAAAAGTGTACAATTCGCGCGGAACCTTGTGCAGTAAGAATTCGAGCGGGTATTATAGTCTGGGCGGAAAGACGTATATCGTCTTTACGATAGAGGAAAGCCTGCTGAACGTTGTCGAGGTGGATATAGCACAGTCTACTTGAGGCGGCTCAAGGGGCGATAGGAGAAAACCTGCCGAAAGGCTGCTGAGGGGAGAAACAAACAAAGGCCCCCGGGCAATCTCTCAAAGGATAAAACAGAAAAGAAAGGGTAGGCAGATTGCCTGCCCTTTTCTTTTTTTTGGGCGGTTGAAGGGGCACGTAGGGGTCTGGGCTCGGAAAGGCCGCTTCGTCGGTGTGTGAGAAGAAGGATCGGCTGTTCGGACGGGCTTTCCCGTTTCGCGGCAGAAAGCGGTTGGGAGGCCTCTCTCTGACGTACGAAAAGTTTTTGGGCAGCGAGGGGCGGGCAGAGGGTGCAGTTTCGGGGAGGGGACCGCCGTAAGGCATGGTTTTGGAGAAAATCAAAAAAACGGGGTGTGAGTACTTGCTTTTTTTGAACGCAAAGTTTATGATACTGCTATCAATCAAACAAAGCAACAAGAGGGAACTATGGATCGAAAAGAGTTTTTGGCAACGTCCTATACGGCATATCATGCGGTAAAAAACGGTGTTCGCATGTTACGGGAAAACGGGTTTGAAGAATTGCACCTGCAGCAGGCGTGGCAGCTGCAGGAAGGCGGAAAGTATTTTCTTACGCAAAACGGAACGAGCCTTCTGGCGTTTCGGGTGGGCAAAAACTTTGTGTTCAACGTTGCGGCAAGCCATACGGATTCGCCTTCGCTGCACGTCAAGGGCAACGGGGTGCTGAAATCCCCCGCGGGGAACCGTCTGGACGTGGAAAAGTACGGCGGGCTGATTTTATATTCTTTGCTGGATACTCCGCTGAAAATTGCCGGCAGAATCGTGACAGAACAAAACGGTACGCTGGTTTCGCAGGTGGTGCAAAGCGACTATACGGTTTGTATTCCGTCGCTTTCCATTCACCATAACCCCAAGGTGAACGACGGGTTTGCACCGAACGTGCAAAAAGAAATGCTCCCGCTGCTGGGAGGGGCGGAGGACGTTTACGCAACCCTTTCCGACGGGGAGATTCTCGATGCGGACTTGTACGTCGTGTCGGCGGTGCAGCCGTTTGAAAGCGGGGTGCGGGGAGAGTATTTGTGTTCGCCCCGTATCGATAACCTCACCAGTGTTTACGCTTCGCTTTCGGCGCTTACGGCAAGCGAGCCGCAAAACGTGGCAATGATTTGTTGTTTCGATAACGAAGAAATAGGCAGCGAAACCAAACAGGGGGCACACTCCGCCCTGCTGAACACCGTGCTGCAAAAAATTGCGCACGGCCTGGACAAAACGCAGGAGGAATTGTTTGCCGCCTGCCTGCAGGGGATGATTCTTTCGGTAGACAATGCACATGCGACTCACCCGGCGTATCCGGAAAAAGCCAACCCGCAGGGGCAGGTGTATCTCAACCGCGGCATCGTGATAAAACATCACGTCAATTATGCAACGGACGGCGTTTCTTCCGCCGTGCTCAAGCAATTGCTGCGGGAAAAGGGCGTAGAATATCAGGATTACTATAATCGTTCCGATCTGCGGTGCGGCAGCACCATCGGGTTGATGCTCAGTGCGGATCTGGCTATGAACGCTTGCGATATCGGCCTGGCGCAGCTTGCCATGCATTCCGGCGTGGAAACGGTGGGTGCGGAAGATCTTGCCCGAATGGATGCGTGCCTTCTGGCGTTTTTGAATGCCCCGCTCACGCTGCCGAAAGAAGCATAACGGAAAAGAGTTTCGCCCGGCAGAGGGCGAAGCAATACATAAAATATCGAACAGAGAGAGGGGACAGGGAGTGAAAAAGAGTTATTTTGCCGTGTTTTTCAGCGCGATTTTGCTGCTGGCTGCGTGTTTATTGCTGAACGGCTGCGGGGGAGAAACCCCTCCGCCGGAGAAAGCGTACACCGTTTCTTTTTACGTGGACGGGGCCTGCGTCAAAACGGTAGAGTCCAAGGGAAACGAAGAGATTGCGTTTCCGGAAGATCCGTCCAAACCGGGCTATGCTTTCATCGGGTGGGGCTGTACGTTCTCCAACGGTTATACGGAAACTTATTTTACCCCGGGGTATTATAAAACGATTCCGCTAACCGAAAACATTAAAGTATTTGCGCAATGGAAGAAAAAGATTACCATTCACTTTGAAATGAACGGCGGCATTTACGAAAGCCGCAACAATCCGGGGGAACTTCCTACGGGGCCGCTTCCGGATGAAATCCTTTCCGAAGGGGAAAAATCGGAGCGAATCCGAACGATTGTCAAAAAGGGGACGGCCGCTTTTGCCGGATGGTACGATAATCCGGAACTGGAAGGGGAAAAAATAACGGATCCGTACTATCCTACGGAAGACGTTACGCTTTACGCTGCGTGGGTGGACGAAGCAAACGTCACGACCGACAGCGGCTTGTGCCTCAGTTACGATACCGATCTGGGCGGATATCTCGCCTGGATGTATACCGGCGAAGACACAACGGAACTCGTGATTCCTTCGTCTTATAAAGGCGTGCCGATTGTAAAAATCGACGGATATTTTTATTTCAAAAACTATCAGACCATCAATAATAAAATTACTTCGATCGTAACCTCCAAAAACCTGAAAGAGATTGGGGATAATGCCTTCAGCGGGTGCAACTATCTGGCTTCCGTAACCATCGGGGACACGGTAGAGAGAATAGGGGGCGGAGCCTTCAACGGGCGCGTTCTGGCAAATATCCGCATAGGGGAAAGCGTAAAATACATTGGGGCGAACGCGTTCGGCAGTGTGAGCGGTTCTTCTGCCGCCCCGTGGGCAGCCAATCTGCCCGAAGGCGCGGTCTATCTCGGCAACGTGCTTTACGGCTACAGGGGAACAATCAACGGTTCGTTCCAGGTAAAAAGCGGAACGATAGCCATTGCGGAAAATGCGTTTTTCGGGCAGAACCAGATGACTTCGGTAACGATACCGCAAGGCGTGGAACTGATTGACCGACAGGCCTTCGGAGATTGTACGCAACTGAAAACTGTGAATCTGCCGGATACGCTCACCGAAATCGGGGGCTATGCCTTTTATAATTGTACGGCACTGGAAACGTTCCTTATGCCGAATTCGGTAACGATGCTGCATGACGGTATTTTTAAAAATTGCACCAATTTAAAAAGCCTTACCCTTTCGGAAAATCTTACCGGGTTGGCCTACGGAATGTTTGAAAATTGCGCCATTACCGAATTGGTGATCCCCGAAAAAGTGGAATTCCTCGGCAATGCATTTTTGGGAAACAGCACGCTGCAAAAAATCACCATCCAAAAAGCCCAAATCGATTTCGGAGCCTTGGCTCTTGAGGCCATTCCCGAAAGTATCACGGGCATTTACGTGCAGGCGGATCAGGTGAGCGCGTTCAAAACGAATTTCCCGAGTGTGGCAGAGAAAATTTTTGCAATCGGGCAGCAGTGAGGGAAAAAATAAAAAACCACAGTTTCTTTTGATTTTGAAAGAGGGTTTCAGAGTTCATCGCCCGGCGAAAAGCCGGGCGATGTTTTTTTGCTATTGTTTAAAATCCTTTTTTGTAAAGCCGGTCGTTAATTTTCAGCACAATACAATTCCCTGTGGAGATGGTTGCGTCCAACAGGGTGCCGTCCTCCAGCGTGCAGGAGAGGTAGACGGGCGCATACGATTGAAAGGTATTGTGCTCATCCATTTTTTGACCGTTGACTGCGATGTAGTGGTGAAAGTAACCGGCATAAACGGAGATTTTCAGGTCGTAGTATTGGTAGGTTTTGTATTTGCAGGACCATGCATTCAAAAACAGGCTGACGGGAAAAATCGTGCAAAACCAAAAGGCGAGCGGATATTGAAAAATGCCGATAGCAAGTGTTGTCATCAGTGTCGGGTCCGCAGGAATATCTGCGTCTTTAAGCTTCAGATAAGCCAAAAACCAAAGCACAAGAATTGCACTCCAGATGAGTTTGCGAAGCGTAAGTTTCACTCTTTCCAATACCTCTAACATGGTACATTCCCTCCTAAGAATCAAAACGTGTCCACAAAAAGGCCTTAAATTTTATTGCCCGGCGAAAAGCCGGGCGATGTTTTCCGTTTTATTAAAACCCGTTTTTATAAAGTTGATTATTGATTTTCAGCACAATGCGATTCAATGTGGAAATGGTTACGTTCAGCAGGGTGCCGTCCTCCAGCGTGCAGGAAAGGTAGACGGGCGCATACGATTGAAAGGTGTTGTGTTCATCCATTTTTTGGCCGTTGACGGTGATATAGTTATGGTAATAGCCGGCGTAAACAGAGATTTTCAGGTCGTAATATCGATAAACTTTGTAGTTGCAAAGCCAGGCCTGAAAGAACAAGACCCCGAAAATCACGGTAGCAATCCAAAGATAGTTGCCGGCGAAGTGACATGCGGCTGTCGTTTCGTCAACGATGTCGCACGCTTCGACGTTAAAACTTTCTACATCTCCTTCGATGAAATAGAAAGTGCAGCTTGCTACGTTGGGACTTTGCGCATAGGGGGAAAAGTGCCCGGTTTCGGTTGTTAAAAGCAAACCTTTCGGATCGTAAAAAGAGATCGTTGCGTATCCGTCTGCAACCGGCTGATTAAACGTAAATTCAATTTCACAGGTAGAATACTCCAGTGATTCGGAATACTCGGAAAAACCGTTTGTATCTAAAAGGGCAAAGTTGACGGGCTGTGTGTTTCTTGCCCACGAAGGGGCCAGAAGGGAAAGCAAAAAAATAATACTCCAGATGAGTTTGCGAAACGTAAGTTTAAGCCTTTCTAACATTTGTACCACTACCCCCTAAAAAAATAAAAGCGTGCCCACAAAAGAAGCACGCCTGCAGCAACGTCCCTCTCATGTTGCGACACATTTTCCCTAATATTAAGGTGAGAGTGTACGTTTTTGCCTATACTGCTCCCTAATATCAGGGTTTATTCAAATGTGTCGCAACGCTATTTTACCAAACTGCAAATAAAAAAGCAATAGCTTTCCGAAGTTTTTCGGCAGGGGTTGCACAAGAATCGCGGAAGGCTGCGGAGCATTGCAAAGACTATTTTCGAACTTTCGGGGTTGGAGATTCATCAGATACCCAGACGGTGTTGACAAAGGAAAGAGGGAGAGGGTATACTTATTATGAAAAAAACAGACGTCCGGTAAGACAAGCCGGGAGATAGAACCCGCCAGTGTCGGTTTTGCCGGGTCAGCGAGCGAGGAAGGGAAGCAATCGGTGCAAACCTCTGAAGGGATCGGAAAAGACGTTCGGGCGATGCCGTTGCTTCCGGCGTCAACAGGATAGGGCACAGAGCGGCGTTCAAATTACTTACCGCACCGTTCCGGACTTTCGGCAGCCGTTGGATCATAAAAGCGAAGCGTCTCCTGCCGGAAGACGCGGGCGACAAGGCCGGTTCCGCATAGTCGGAAAAGGCCGGGTTCCAATGTTTTGCTCCTTGCGGAAAAGGGAACTTGACGCAGGAGTTTTCTCGCGAGCCTTTTCGGGCAAGCGATAGGAGATATTTCTCGAATACAGGAAGATAGCCATGATTTATACCGATTTCACAAAAAAAGCGTTGAAACTATGTTTCGAAGCACACAAAGACCAGGTCGACAAAACGGATATGCCGTACGTCTTTCATCCTTTTCACCTGGCAGAGCAAATGGATGACGAATTGTCGACGATTTGCGCTTTGCTGCACGACGTCGTAGAAGATACTCCCCTGACGTTGGAAGACCTATCGGAAAGAGGGTTCCCTCCGGAAGCGATAGAGGCGTTAAAACTGCTTACGCACGACGATTCCGTTCCCTATATGGAATACGTCGAAAAAATAGCGGGAAATCCAACCGCGAAAAAGGTAAAAATAGCGGATCTGAGGCATAACAGCGACCTTACAAGATTTGACTTTGTGGATGAAAAAACAAGAGAACGCTGCAAAAAGTATCAGGAGGCATTGGCGTTGTTGTTAAAGTAGTTTTTGCAAGCAAAAACCCTAAACCCAAAGGCACCTATATGCGTTTTATACGGAAAAACGTCTGCCTTTACGTCTTTATAAAAAGAAAGATAGTTTTCTGCCGCAAGAACAAGGGAAATCTATCTTTTTTATTTTCCGGAAAACGAATAAAAATACGCACCCGGAGAGATCTCTCAGGTACGTATATTCTCTGCAGGGGAGAATCAAAAAAACGAACCCCGATTTTACATCGAAGTTCGTTTTTTGATTTAATAATTTGATTTAATAAAAAGAACCGCGGGTGTCCCCGCGGTTTTCACTGGTGGAGATAAGGGGATTCGCTCCGCTCGCTTTAAGTTTCCGCTTGTTTTAAGTCGTAAAATCTTATAAATGCGATTTTAATTTTCACGCGTTTTTAAGTATTCGCCGCTCGCTATCACGCCGGGACTGCAAACAACCGTTCCTTCGGT
>CAKPYT010000019.1 GCA_934203075.1 uncultured Clostridia bacterium
TCTTCGACTTGATCCAACCGAGAGGGACGCCGTAGAGCATATCATCGTGCAGATGGATGAGGATCGCGGGCTGGATCGTGCCGCCGCAATGGCGGATATGCGTTTTTCGTTTTTGCAGAAACTTTGCGATCAGACGGTGGTAAAACCGGAAGAAAGCAAAGAGCATCGCCGCAGCCGGAAAATCGATAAAATACTGACGGGAAAATATACGGCAATTCCGGCATTCGTGCTGATTATGGGGCTGGTATTCTTTTTGACGTTCAACGTCATCGGGGCCGGCTTGCAAGCCCTTCTGGAAATGGGCATCGACGCACTGACGCAGTGGACCGACCGTGGTCTTGCCGCCCTGAATCTGAACCCGGTGCTGCATTCTCTGGTGATTGACGGCATTTTTACGGGGGTCGGCAGCATTCTTAGTTTTATTCCCGTCATCATCACGCTGTTTTTCTTCCTGAGTTTGTTGGAGGACAGCGGCTATATGGCGCGCGTCGCCTTTGTGATGGATAAACTGCTGCGAAAAATAGGGCTTTCCGGCAGAAGTATCGTGCCGATGCTGATCGGTTTCGGTTGCACGGTGCCGGGAGTCATGGCAACGCGTACGCTTTCTTCCGAAAGGGATCGTAAAATGACGATTCTCATGACTCCGTTCATGAGTTGTACGGCGAAATTGCCCATTTACGGCTTCTTTACGCAAATCTTTTTTCCGCGGGTCAGCGGTCTCGTGATGGTGGGGCTTTACTTTCTCGGCATTCTTACGGGGATTCTGTTCGCATTGATTGCCAAGGGCACGTTGTTCAAGGGGGAAGCCGTGCCGTTCGTGATGGAACTGCCGAACTATCGCTTGCCCGGGGCAAAGAACGTGGGGCAGTTGCTGTGGGAAAAAGCAAAGGACTTTTTGCAGCGCGCCTTTACCGTGATTTTTGTGGCAAGCATCGTCGTGTGGTTTCTGCAATCGTTCGACTTCGGTTTGAACGTTGTTTCCGGTTCGCAAAACAGCATTCTGGCAACGCTGGCAGGGCTGATTGCCCCGATTTTTGCACCGCTCGGGTTTGGAGATTGGAGAATTTCCACCGCGCTGATGACCGGGTTTATGGCAAAAGAGAGTGTGGTATCCACTCTCACCGTGTTGTTCGGTTCCGGTTCTGCCATGGTTTCCGTACTGACGACAGGGGCAGTGCTGCCGCTCTTGACGTTCTGCCTGCTGTATACGCCGTGCGTTGCCGCCATTGCCGCCATTCGCAGGGAACTGGGCGGAAAATGGGCGACCGGCGTGGTGCTGATGCAGTGCGGCATCGCCTGGGGGATGGCAGGTCTGGTACGCGGAATGTGTTTACTTTGCGGGTTGGTATAACGTATGATAATCAGTTTGATTGTACTTGTGATTGTGCTCGTTTTGTTTGTGCGGGGGGCACGGAAAATCCGAAAGGATTCCTGCAGCGGCAATTGCGGCAGCTGCGGAAAAAAGGACGACTGCTACAACCCGAAATCGTTTGAGCAGTGGGATGAATACATGAAAAAAGTCCGCACGGCGGCGGAAGAAAAGCTGAAAAAACAAAAACAAGCGCAGGAGGAAGCCCTTCGTTTCCGCAAAACGGAAGAAGAGGAGAAAGGCGTTTTCCACGCATCCGTTGCGGAAAGTCGGGATGCTGCCCGGAGAAACGGCGAAGAGATTCTCCCTACGGAGGAAGCAGAAAAAAGAAAAATCGTTCCGCCGAACGAAGAAGTTTTGCGGCAGAGTTCCGTAACGGAGGAAGCGAAAGAAGGAAAGACGGGTGTTTCCCGTCCGGACAAGCCCGGAACGGAGTCTCCGTTTGCCTCTGCCTGGGCAGGGATCGACGACAAAGAAATTGCAAGGCAGCTGGAACGTTTGGGCAATATGAAGTGCGGTACGCCGTTCGAGTCGGAAAAACCGTTTGAAGGGCCGACGCATACGGAACCGAAGCAGGCCGAAACGCAGCGAAAGGATAAGTAGCGAAGTCGGAGAGCAAGAAAGCGGTCTTGCACGCTTTCACGAAAACAAAGGGGCACACACAAGAAGAGAGGCGGTGCCGGAAAGCAAAAAGAAAAAGTTCGGGAAACCGAACTTTTTTGTTTTTGTTTTGCGTGCTGCGAAAAACGAGTATTTTCCGGCGTTTTTTCTTTCTGTCGGGTTTGTTCTCCTCGCTTTTCAGTGTCGCCCGATCGCCTGTCCGACCGTAAAAGAAGAAACAAGAAGCAAATTTCAAAACCGCTGCGTAAGGAAAGGCCCCGGTCAGTCTTTGGGGCAATTCTCCTCCGCTATCTCCCGGGGAACCGTGTCCTTTGGCTGTCTGGCGTCCAGGTACGTCTGTAAAACGTGATCCCACAGGTTATAGCGCTCCGGATGGGTAATGGCGCCGATGACGCGCTCCTTCACAAAGGGAATGTCCTGCTGCAGGGTACGACTCATGTTTTTCACAAACTCGCGCTGGGTATGTTTGTTGGCCGGGCAAGGGTTATGCACAACCGGCAACGTGCGCGCAAAGGAGGTGATATCCTTTTCTTCCAGGTAGATCATGGGGCGAATCATACTGACGCCGGTGCGATCCATGTAGGCCACGGGGCCAAAGGTGGAAAGTCTCCCTTCGTAAAACAGGCTGAGGAAAAACGTTTCCGCAACGTCATCCGCATGATGTCCCAAAGCCAATTTCGAAAAGCCGTGTTTCAAAAGCACGGTATTCAGGGCGCCGCGCCGCATTTTTGCACAGAGCGAACAGGGGTTTTTTTCCTTTCGTTCTTCAAAAATGATTTGCGCAATGTCTGTTTTTTCAACGTGATAGGGGATTTCGTTTTTTTGGCAATATTCCGCTACTTCACGGTAAGCATCCGGCGTAAACCCCATATCGATCGTGATGCCCATCAATTCAAATTTTTGAGGGCTGAAGCGCTGATAGGCTTTCAGCAATGCCAGCAAAGTTAAACTGTCCTTCCCGCCGGAAACGCCCACGGCGATTTTGTCGCCGTCCTCGATCATGCGGTAATCTTCGATTGCCCTGCGAAAAGGGCCTAAAAGTTGTTGTATCGTCATGAATACAGTATAAAGAAGTTCAAAAAATTTTTCAACGAAATGGAAATATTTTTTCAAAATACCTTTGACAAGACGCTTTTTCTATGTTATATTAAATACATAAGTGAGAATCATTCTTACTTAATATAATTTTGAAAGAGACCGGTAAGAAAGGAGCGTGATTTATGAAAAAAAGTTTTCGGCGGTCACCTCAGCGGGATGCGGTTCTGGAAGTGCTGCAAAGCACCACTTCTCATCCGACGGCAGAATGGATTTGCGAGCAGGCAAAGCAGCGCACGGAAATCAGCCTTGGCACGGTATACCGCAACCTGAAGCAGTTGTGCGACGCAAACGTGATACGAACCGTGGTGTCGGATGACGGGGTAGAGCATTACGATGCCAATGCCGCGGAACATTGTCACTTCATCTGCAAGCGGTGTAACCGCATCTACGATGCACCGGCAGAATTGCAGGTGCGGTTTTTAGAAAAAACATTCGACTATGAAACGGTGGACGTACAGTTTCATGGCGTATGCGATAAATGCAAAGAAAAGAGCAATCAAAACAATCGGAGGGAACAACAATGAAAAAGTACGTATGCAAAATTTGTGGTTATGTAGTGGAAGCGGAAGAAAAACCGCAGGAATGTCCCGTTTGCTTTGCCAGCGGAGACGACGTTTTTGAAGAAGTAGCAGAATAAGGAGGAAGTCGAAGTGAAAAAATTCAAGTGTACCGTATGCGGTTATATTTATGAAGGCGAAAGCGCACCGGCAGAATGCCCGCAGTGCCATGCAACCACTTTTGCAGAAGTGGTGGAAACGGAAGAAGGCCTTGTTTTTGCGGACGAGCATAAAATCGGCATCGCAAAGGGGTTGGATCCGATGGTAATCGAAGGGTTGAGAGCCAACTTCACGGGGGAATGCACGGAAGTGGGGATGTACCTTGCCATGAGCCGTCAGGCGGATCGTCAAGGATATCCGGAAGTGGCAGAAGCTTTCAAACGCTATGCTTTGGAAGAAGCGGAACATGCTGCGAAATTTGCGGAGTTGCTGGGCGAAGTCGTGACGGATTGCACCGCAAACAACGTAAAAATGCGAATGGAAGCGGAGTGCGGCGCAACGGAAGGCAAGTTGGCGTTGGCAAAACTCGCTAAGCAATTGGGTTACGACGCAATTCACGATACCGTGCACGAAATGGCAAAAGATGAAGCCCGCCACGGAAAAGGCTTCCAAGGGTTGTATCAACGTTATTTTAAGTAATTGGTTCAAAAAAAGAGAAAAGGACTTCCTGCGGGAAGTCCTTTTTGAATCGGCAGGGGCAAAAGACTTGTAAGGAAGGGTAAGATTTGGTATACTACCCGTATGGAACAAAAGACGGAAGTATTTTTGCAGATCAGAGGCGAGACCGACGAGGCGGATTCCGTAGTGGAAATCGATACCGTCGGCTTTTTGTCGGAAGACGAGTACGGCATTTACGTAGACTATTCGGACGATCGCTCGGGCGAGGCATTCAGCCGTATTGCTATCAGCGGGGACGTCGTAACGTTGAATCGTATCGGCGATATTGTAACAACAATGGTGTTTGAACAGGGAAAAACCTTTCACACCGTAGTTGCCGCGACGGAGGGCGCGTTGGAGATGGACCTGGTGACGCATTCCGTCGTGACGGAGCAAACCGCAAATAAAATTTTGTTGAAACTGCGTTATTCGCTGGAAGCGGCAGGGATGGCAAGCAATCATACTCTGCAAATGGTGGCGCAGAAAAAGGCGGAGGAACTATGCTGATTCGATGGATCGGGCACGCATGCTTTGAACTGAAAACGAGATGGATTACGGTCGTGACGGATCCGTACCGTCTGAAGGGGATGGAATTGCCGCGCCTGCGTGCGGACGTCGTTACGGTGTCCCATCGGCACGACGATCATAACAACGCGGAAGGAATCCGCTACGACATGGAGATATACCGCACTCCCCTGGTAAAAATCAAAGAATTGACGCTGCGTTCTTTTCCCACGTGGCACGACGATTGCGGCGGCGCTCTGCGGGGAGAAAATTACGTAACTCTGTTTGATTTTGACGGCGTAAAAATCTGCCATGCAGGGGATTTGGGAGAATCTTGTAACGACCGAATCGTGCAGGAAATAGGGCGCGTGGACGTATTGTTGCTTCCGGTTGGGGGAACCTATACGCTGGACGCACGGCAAGCCAAGGAATACGTGGACCGGTTGCGTCCGCGTGTGGTCATTCCCATGCACTACAAAACGGCGCGCTGTCCGTTGGATCTTGCCTCGTGCGAAGAGTTCGCGGAACTCTTCGACGAGAACGACGTTCACCGTATGAACCAAAGCACGTTCGAAACCGATCTGTTGCTGAAACGCAGGGATATCGGTACCAAACTGGTGATTTTGGAGCCGGAAAACGGTTAAACCGTGCGCAGTCCGGCAGAAGCGCAGAGATTCGTTTTTGCCGGGCATAGTTTCCAGGTTCTAACGTAAAAATGATGCGGAGAGTCCTTACCCGGGCTCTCCGTTTTTCTGGTCCGGAGGCGCGGCTTTGCCGGGCGACAAGAGTCCGGACACCGAAAAGACAAAAACGACTTCCAGACCAGGTCGATAAAAAATAAGAAGGGAAAGGGAATGCAATAAAGAAGGGAAAGGGCATCCTTCCGGTTTTTTATTACACGAAGAACGGGTGCTTCTGCCCGGTGCAGGGAGGAAGAGAAGGAGAGGGGTATTCCGTCGGCAGAGTACCCGTTCGGGGGGTCGTGATGCGAAAAAGAAAAAGGACGAAATTTTTCGTCCTTTCTTTTTGGGAAAGAGTACCGTTTCTGCTCGTTTGCGCAAATGCGCATGCGTGGCAAAAGCGGAAAATCAGTTGGTAGATTTCAATTCGTCCCACATATCCTTCACGCGGGTTTCCGCGCTCGTATCGCCTTCGTCCTTTACGGTGGAGAAGAAAGTCATCACTTCGCATTTGTCCAGAATGCTCTTTTTAGGGTACAGAATCTGGCTCAGGCGGGCACGGCTTGCTCCCTCCACCCCGGGGAAGAAATAGCTTACGTCCGTTTCTTCCTCCTCTTCCTCCGAGAAGTATTCTAAAACGGCCGGGGTTGCCACACAGCTGGTGTAGCCGATGTAATCCATATTGCGAATGGTAACCTCGTCCGAACAGAGGTAGTTCACAAACATATGTGCCGCTTTCAGATTTTCGGCATATTTTGGGATGGCCCATCCGTCAAAGAACATATTGCTGCCTTCCTCCGGCACGGAGTATTCCAACTCCACTCCGACGGCAGCCGCTTCGTCTATGACGTAGTACGCGTCGCCCGCCCATTGAAAGGACATATCTGTGCGTCCTGCCATCATATCCGTTTTCCCTTCGTCCACTTCGTATCCTTTCAGAATTTGTTTCTGTGCGGTAAGCGATTTCAAAACGGCGGAAACGTTCTTGCCGGAAGTATCGTTGGTGTATTTCCACGGCTGTGCGGCGTTGCGGTTGGTGTATACGCTGCCGCAGAAGAAGGAATCGCGGATGGAGTCCTTCATCCAGATGTTGCCGTGCAGTTGCGGGTAGTCTTTTCCGGCGGAGTCCTGCGCCCACAGGGCCGACCAGCTGGAAACGAACGAATCCACATCCGTTACGCCGTGTGCCGTCAGGCGGCTGCGATTGTACAGAATGCCCATGGTTCCCCACATATAGCCTACGAAATAGTCATTGATGTCCGCTCCCAGGTTTTGCGTCATCACGTCCGTAATAAAGGGGCTGACGTTTTCGGTGTAGTTTTCCATTCCTTCCGCAAGGTAGGTATCGAAATCGTATTTCAGCAGAAGTCCCTCGTGGCGCATTTTGTCGATCATATAATCCGACGGGCAGATCAGATCAAAATCCTTCTTGCCGTTTTTGATGCGATGGTACATCATTTCCGGGGTGTCTACCGTGCTGTATTTCACGATAATGCGTTCGCCGGTAGTTTCGTAGTACCAGGTTTCAAAATCTTTTATGAGCGGATTGACGCCTTCCTGCGGGTCGCCTTCGTCGATGTAATCCGCAACGCTCAATACTTTCAGCACCGTTGCGCGGGGGGTGCAGCCGACAAAGGCAAACAGGGCTCCGCAGCACAGCAGCGTTACCAGTAAAAGGCTAAAGAACTTTTTCATGCGGTTGCCTCCTTTGCGCGCTGCGCTTTGGCGGAGAAACGATTCACTGCAAACAGAATCAGCAGCACGGTGACGAAAATCAAAACAGAAAGTGCCCGTAGTTCCGGAGGCAGCGGTTTTTTGCCACCGGCGGTGTTGTAGATGAACGTTGCAAGCGTTTCGAACTCGCCGATGGTGAACTGTGTGATCACGAAATCGTCGATGGAAACGGTAAAAGCCAGAATTCCGCCGGAGATAATGCCGGGCATAATTTCCGGCAGCACGACCTTGCGCATGGCTTGCAGCGGGGTCGCGCCCAGGTCGACGGCCGCTTCGTAAGTGTGTTTGTTCATTTGCTGTAATTTCGGTTGCACGTTCAGCAGAACGTAGGGGGTGCAGAAGGTGGTGTGCGCCAGAATCACGGTGAGGTAGCCGGTTTGCAGATGAATCAGGCTGAAGAACAGCATAAAGCACAAAGCCGAAACGATTTCCGCGTTCATCAGAGGAATGCGCGAAAGGGTATTGAGTAAACTTTTGGCCTTCGGGCGCATGTATTGAATCCCGATGGCGGCAAGCGTACCCAATACGACGCTCAGCAAACTGCTTGCCACGGAGATGATCAGGGTGTTGGTGAGGGCCTCACCGATTTGCGACGCATAGCGCCCCGTAAACAGGTTGCGATACAGTTCAAAGGTGACGCCGCCCGTCCAGCTGCCGATGGTCAACGAAGAGTTGAACGAGAAAACGAACAACAGCAGGAGCGGTGCATAGAGCAGAATCAAAATGATAAATACGTAACTTTTTGCAAGAACTTTTTTCATCAGATCGATACACCTCCCAAATCGCCGCCGATTTCCTCGTATTTACGCGTAAACGCCATGGACAGCAGAATCACCACAAACATGATGATGGAGAGCGCGCCGCCCACACCGATGTTGCTGCCGTCGTACACGCGGTTATAAATCAGGTTGCCGAACAACGATATTTTTTTGTTGGATAGCATGTCCGTGATGACGTAGGTCGAAATCGAGGGAACGAATACCATCGTGATGCCGCTCATCACCCCGGGAAGGGAAAGGGGCAGCGTCGTTTTGAAAAACACCTGGGACGGGGTTGCTCCGAGGTCCCGTGCCGCTTCGATTAAGCTGTGATCCATTTTGGAGAGGGTGTTATAAATCGGCAGAATCATGTAGGGCAAAAAGTTGTAAACCATGCCGAACATCACCGCCGTCATCCCCAGTTCTACCTCAAAAAAGTAGAACAATTCTTTCGTAGCGACGGTACGCAGCAAAAAGTTGATCCACATCGGGATGATAAACGCCATGACGAGCGTTGTGGAGCGGTTGTATTTTTTATTGACGAGAACCATGCAAAGCGGGTAAGCAATCAGCAGGCAGAGCAGGGTTGTGAACACCCCGATTTTGATGGAATCCCAAAAAACGGAAAGGTAATAACTTTTTACAAAAAAGCCTTTGAAGTTTTCCAGCGTGATGACGAGCGTTCCGTCCACTTCCTGCGTGAAGGAATAAAACAGCAGAATCAGCAGGGGAAAGCCTACCAGAACCACCATGAACACAAGGTAGGGGTAGGCGAAAGATTTTCTGGTCAGTTTCATGCTTCCTCCTCCTTGGCAAACGTCAGATGAATGGATTTTTCTGCGATTTGCACGCCGACGCGGTCCTTATCGTCCCAATTGTCCGTAGAATCCAGCATAAAATCGTAGCCGTCATCCGTACGGACGGTGTAGTTGTAGTGGTCGCCCTTAAAGATTTTATAAACAATGTCTCCGCCGATGGTGCCGTCCTCTTCGTCGTCCGTCAGAACAATTTCATCCAGTTTCACCACAACGTCCACGGCACGGCCCTTGCAGTCTGCCGGGCTGCCGTCGGCAAGGATCAGGTCTCCGTCCTCATTGTAGCGGCTGCCTTCGAACAGTTGCGACAGGTCGCAAGCCCATTCCGTTTCGGCAAAGGCGACGGTGTGGTCGTTCACGATTTCTCCGTCGTAGGAGTTTTCCGTGGCGGATTTTTTCATGATGTGGAAGTTTTCCGGGATGATATTCAGTTTGACCTGTTCGCCCGGTTCGAAAGAGGAGGTGTTGTGCACTAAAAACTCGATATCTCCGCACATTACGACCATTTCGTAGTGAACTCCCTTAAAGATATTGGAGGAAACGACGCCGTCGATGGAGCCTTCCTTGCGGCTGATCTCCACGTCCTCCGGGCGGATGACGATATCGACCGGCTCGTTTTTGCGAAAGCCTTTATCCACGCAGGTGAACGTTTGCCCCAGGAAGGAGACGCGATAGTCCGCCAGCATTTTTCCGCTGAAAATGTTGCTTTCGCCGATGAAGTCCGCAACGAAGGCGTTGATGGGTTCGTTGTAGATATCTTTCGGGGTGCCGACCTGTTGAATGGTTCCGTCCTTCATTACGACAATCTTGTCGCTCATGGTCATGGCTTCTTCCTGGTCGTGCGTGACGTACACAAAGGTGATGCCCAGTTGATTGTGCATCTCTTTCAGTTCCATTTGCATATCCTGACGCATTTTCAGGTCCAGAGCACCGAGCGGTTCGTCCAGAAGAAGGACCTTCGGCTCGTTAACCAGGGCGCGGGCGATGGCGACACGTTGCTGTTGCCCGCCGGACAGGCTGTTGACGTCGCGTTGCTCGTAGTCTGTCAGGTCTACCATTTTTAATACGGCGTGCACTTTGGCATCGATCACTTCTTTGGACAGATGCACCATTTTCGTCTTTTTGTTGCCTTTGCGATCCGTCACTTCGGTGGGGATTTTTTTCAGCTTCAGACCGAACGCAATGTTGTTGTACACGTTCAGGTACGGAAACAGCGCATATTTTTGAAACACCGTGTTGATCGGGCGCAGATGCGCCGGAATTTGCGTAAGGTCTTTTCCGTTCAGTAAAATCTGCCCCTCAGAAGGGGTCTCGAACCCGGCAATCATGCGGAGCGTGGTGGTTTTGCCGCACCCGCTCGGGCCCAGAAGGGTAACGAATTCGCCTTCGCGAATGTCGAGTGAGATGTTATCCACCGCATAGTTCTCCGACTTGTCGAACAGCTTGGATACGTTGATGATCTGAATGATTTTGTCGCCTTTCATAACCCGTCTCCTCTTTGGAAAAATTCTTAAAAGTTCGGTGGGCTGCTGACCCACAAAAATTTGGCTTTGGATTTACCCGCGTTTTTGATGCTGTGCACCTTGTCCGCCGTGTAGTAAAAAGTGTCTCCCTTTTTGCAAAGGTATGTTTGTTTGCCCAGGGTCAGGCAAATTTTACCCTCCAGCACAAAGCCGAATTCCTCGCCTTCGTGCGGCAGATCGTCCCCCGTGGTGCCGCCTTCTTCCAGTTCCGCAAGAATGGGTTCCATTTCGTTTTTCTGACTGTTCGTCACAAGCCAGGTGACGGCATATCCGTCGAATACCTTTTGAAAATAATCTTCCTTGCCGAAAACGACGGGATCGTTGTCATCCTCCGCAAACAGATCTTTCAGCGTGCTGCCGAGGGCTGTTACAATGTCCTCCAGCGTGACGATGGAGGGGGAAGTCAGGTCGTTTTCCAACTGAGAAATGAATCCCTTTGTCAGTTCGCAGCGATCGGCAAGTTCCTCTTGGGTCAGTCCCTTTTTTAATCGCAGCAGTTTGATTTTGTTGCCTAAGTCCATAAATACCTCTGTTTAGCAAAACAAAACTTAAAGTTTATTTTTACTAAACAAAAACATTATAATCTTAACTTGCGCTTTGTCAACGTTTTGAAGATACTTTTTCGGTATTTTGAAGATATTTTTTCGGTATTCTTTGATTTTTCCGAGAATTTGAAAAAGAGCCGGACAAAAAGCGGAAAAACGCAGGCAAAAAAAGGGGGGGGGACGGGAACAAACGGTAGCGTGCGGACGTGCGGAAAGGATAAAACGCTGCCGCGCGGCAAAAGCGCGAAAAAAGAAAGAAGAGCGTTTGCGCATTTGTACAGTTGCACATCTGTTCCGCTCGGCAAAGGTCGAGGAAGGGCGATTTTGTCCGAAAAGGGCGGTACTTCGGCAAAAGAAGGGGAAAAGGCGAAAATTTCTGCGGTTCTGTTGTGTTCCGGTCGTTTTTTTGTTACAATAAAAAGAAAATCTTGTATCACGAAAGCGGAAGGGACGAGCATGCACTTTGAATTGAACAAACTGAAAAAGAGCGACGGCAAAAGTTTTGTAAAACACATCAACAACCCGAAAGTCGCGCGTTATATGCGCGACATTGCCAGTCCCTACGAAGAAAAAAACGCCGAGCAATATCTTTCTTATCTTGCCACGGTAGATGAAAACGAAGAATTCGTGCGGGGTATTTTTATCGACGGGAAAGCCGTCGGGGCCGTAGCGCTGACGCGCTGCGGAAACGTATCCAGGCACGTGTCGGAACTGGGATACTGGCTGGGCGAAAGTTATTGGGGCATGGGCGTGATGACGGAAGCGGTAAAACTGATGTGCGAGTTCGCGTTCCGGAACCTCGGCGTGAGCCGCATCGAAAGCGAAATCGTGTTTGAAAATTTTGCGTCGCGCAAAGTGCTGGAAAAATGCGGGTTTTTATTGGAAGGCGTACATCGCAGGCGCATTTATAAAGAAGGCGCCTATTACGATACTTGTACCTATGCGAAGGTGAAATAATGGAAAAACGAACCGATTTGTTTTTTTCCGTCCGACTGACAACCAACTTGCAGTACACGGGAAAGCCGCAGGAAGAACGCACCGGAAGGATTGCAAAAGAATTGCGCAGTTTGAAAGAACTGCTCTCGCTTGCCGACTTGCTTTCGAAAAAATACGGGATTCGTTTTGTGTGGGGAGTGCACCCGGAAGCCGTCACGGAAGTGCTTTCCACCGTGCCGGAAATTCTGCAGGCCTTGCAGGCGCGGGTGTGGAGCGGCGACGAACTGCATTTTTGTACCGACGCCTATTTGGACGTATGTACCCCGAAGGAAAGGGAATATATATTAAAGAAAGGGATTGCCGTTTTTGCGGAAACCTTTCAGAAACGGCCGTCGGCCGTTTCCACCACGGCCAACGACGTGGCAGACGCTACCGCATACGGAGTGGAATATGCCGCGCTGGAAGATCCGCGGGCCGTTTCGGGGAAAGTCGGCGGGCTTGCGGTGCTGGTGACGCAGCCGTATCGCAGTGCGCTGCGGCGGTTGCGCATGCTTGCCGCTGCCGGAAAGAAGGGCATGGTAACGGCGGAGTTTCCCGTAGAAGCGTTCGGCAAAAGAAACGGAGAAAAAGTGCTGGAAAAATTGCTGCGGTTCGTGCGGAAAGGCGCGGAAACGGCAACCTTTCAACTTCCGGCGGATTATCTGCGGCAGGCTGCTTTGGAGGACTATCGGCCTTTGGCGTGGCAAAAACAGCGCTACGTACAAAAGCAAGGATTGTCGCGGCTGTGGAGCAGCGTGGAAAAGATGCGCGCAAACCTTGCCGTTGCGGACTATCTGAACCAGATGCTGATTGACCCGGCGGATATTTACCTTTCCGTAAAACATGCTTCGGAGTTGACCTGTCAATGCCTGCGTTACGGTTATTTCGACGAGGATTGTTCCTCCGAAGTTTTTGAACGGGCAGTGGAGCAGTGCCGTGAGGCGGCGGAGATTTCCTCGCGCGTGCTGCAGCGCGTGGAAGAATCGATCCCGCTGGAAGACAACACCCTCTACGTTGTTCCCCAACCGTTGTACGGGGTCGTGAGCGGCAGCGTATGGACGGAGCTGGACGTGCAGCGTCCCTGGAACGTCTTTGAGGACGAATTGCAGGGAAAAATCAAAAATTATCGGACGGAGGAGGGCAAACGGCTGCATCTGCTGCTGCAAAAGGTAACGTCTCCGAAAAAGATTTTGGTGGGCACGGCAGAAGAAAAGCAGGAGAAACCGAACTTGCTTTGTGCGGCAAACAGCGTAGAGAACGAGTTCGTGCGCGTCGTTGCGGATGAAAACAATCACAGAATTTACGTTCAGAACATTGTAACGAACCGCACGGTGGCGTATCTGCGGTGTCGCATTCGCTTTGCGGGGCGTACTTATCTGGGGAAAATCGTCGGCGTGGAATGCCTGCGCTGCGAAAAAGAAATCTGCATGACGGTAAGGCAGGAGATTCTGCTCGGACGCAGAAAATGTGAATTTGTTTTTCTGTTCCGTCTGCGGGAGGGAACCCCGTATCTGGAAGCGGAAGTGACTTACGTTTTGCCCGAAACGTCGCGGCTTGGCAAAAAGAAAAAGTCCGACACGGCAAAGGACGCACGCTGGAAGCAAATTTGTCCCCTGGAAATTTTGCCCTTACCGTTTGTGCACGAAGCGGAAGGGATCCGCTTCGATTACGTGCCGAATCCGGCGAAGAACAACGGGGAAACCTGCGGATTTTTTGCCCTGACGGATCATATGCAGGGAATCGTGCTGTCGCAAAAGGATGAGGGCTGCGTGTTGCCCGCTTTTTGTGAAATGCAGAGAGATAAAAAAGGCGTGCCGCTTTTGAACGTCTGCGGAACCTACGGCGGAAAACACTGCCGCAATGCCGCAATGAGTTACAACGGGGCACAGGGTAGGTTTGCCGTGATGCTGCGCCCGTTCGAGGGGAATCTGACGGAGCAGATCGTGCAGGACGCAAAGCTATACCGCTATCCGCCGAGAGTCCTCCGCGGAAAATTCGTGTAAGAAACCGAAATCGGGCGTTTCAACCCGCCGGAAGCGGCCGGGAGGAAACGGATTTTGAACGGGTTTTCAATATCTTTTGGTAAAATAGTTGTCAAAACAGCTAAAAAATAATATCATTGTGCTGTGTCGGCAAAATCGACCGATGCAGATTCGCGGCGTTTCGTCGAGGGAAGGAGAACTGTGAAAAAAGAGCAAGATCCATTATTGAGGAACGACCCCGTAGACGAGGAGGGGTTAACGCCGGAAGAGGCGTTGGCGGATCGCAAACAGCGCAACAAACTGTTATTGAAGTTGTTTTTTATCGTTGCTTTGTGCGCAGTCAGCATCGTGATTATGCTGCAATTGCAAAGCAGTTTAAGCAGTGCGGATATGTTGACGTTCCAGCAGATGCTGCAACTGGTCAACGTGCGTTATTTGTTGCTGAGTTTGGGCGTTTTAGTCCTGATGCTTTTGGCGGAAGTGCTGAAGTATCTCTTTTTGATTCGCACCATGCACGGGAAATGGATGCCGAAAGCCAGCACGAAAGTGATGTTTTTAGGCAGGTATTACGATAATATGACGCCCGCTTCCACCGGGGGGCAGCCGTTTCAGGCGGTGTATCTGCACAAACGCGGCCTGTCTGCCGGTACGGCAACGGCGGTGCCGCTTGCCCGCTATTTTGTGAGTGGCCTGGTGTGGGACGTTTTCGGTATCGTTCTGATGCTGCGCTATCCCTACGTGTTGGATTTCGTTTCCAACCAGACGATGGCACAGGTGCTGCGCGTGGGGGCGTGGGTCGGCATTGCGCTGAATGCCGTTGCACCGTTTACGATTATTTTCATTTCGCTCTTTCCGCGTTTCGGTAAAAAGGGGCTGCTTTGGATCCTTCGTCTGGGGGCAAAACTGCATCTCGTTAAAAAGTATTACACGGCGGCCAAAAAAGTACTGAAAGCGGTAGACGATTACACACTGGCGTTGAAACAACTCTGCCGGCGGTTTGTGAATTTTATCATTCTGGTGCTTTTATGTATCGGTGAACTTTTTCTTTCCGGAATGTTTCCGTATTGCATCGTTTTGACAATCGGCGGAATTCAGCCGAACACGCAAACGATGATGGAAGTCATGACGCTGAGCTATATGGCACAGTTCGCCGCTTGTTATATGCCGACGCCCGGCGGTACGGGTTTTGCGGAAACGGCACTGACGGTGGCTTTTTCCGGCATTACGCTCTCGGCAAACGTGCTGTTCTGGGTTGTGCTGATATGGCGTATTTTCAGTTACTATATCTACATTTTTATCGGCATCGTACTGAACATCACGGAAATTTGCAAGGATTACGCCCTTGCCGCAAAAAACAGACGCCTGCTGCGCGAAAAGCATCGTGCGGAGCGTTTGCAGCACAGGCGGCAATTGCGGCACGGAGGAACGGGCGAGGAGAAACGTCCGGAAGACGAAAAGTAAATTTTTTACGGATCGCAGGGAAACTGCATCGAAAAGGAAATAGAAAGAAAAGCGCAGAAATCTGCGCTTTTTTTTGCTGAGATGGACGGGAGAACGGGGAACCTTGCGGGAACGGGAAAAAAGGGAAGGATCGGCTTTTGATCTTTTTCCGCAAAAGTCGTAGACGGAGAGGGAATCCTCGGACAAAAAGCTACCCGCCCGGAAAAGGGGCGGGTAGTTTTCGAAATATCTTTCAGATATGGTTCCGGAAACCGTCGGGGGCCCGACTGTGTGCCGTGGGGCAAGGAGACGTTCCGGTAGAAAACGGGAGTTTTTCCTTTTGCCGTACGGCGTTGCTTGTCGGCAGAATCGGTCAGGATACGATGATGTTGACCAGTCGTTTCGGAATGACGATGACCTTTTTTACGGTGGAACCTTCCAGCAGTTCCCGGATGCGTTTGTCCTGCAGGGCAAGCGTTTCGATTTCCTCTTTCGTGGCGGAGGCGGGAACCGTCAGTTTGCTGCGGTTTTTCGCATTGATTTGCAGCACGAGTTCCACTTCGTCTTTCACCATGGCAGATTCGTCGCATTGTGGGAAACGCGCCTGGAAAATGGAGTAGGGGTTTCCCGTTTGTTCCCACAATTCTTCACAGAAGTGCGGTGCGCAGGGCGCCAGCATTTTCAGCAGGTCCAAAGCCACTTCGCGGTAGAACGAAGCGTTCTTTCGGGGACATGTGTCATATTTTGTCATGGCATTGGTCAGTTCCATCAGGCGGGCAATCGCCGTGTTGAAGGAGAACGCTTCGTAATCCCGCGAGACGTTCAGAATGGCGTTATGCCGTACGTAATTCAGTTCTTTTTCGTTTGCACCGAATTCCTCCGTCGTTTCATAGGGGAGGAATGCCGCCAGAACACAGCGTTCTGCCCGATCCAACCATTTATCGATGGCTTTGATGCCGTCCGCATTCCACGGGCCGCCTTCGGTGTATTTAAAGCCGAACGCCAGATAGCAGCGGAACACGTCCGATCCGTACACGCTGACGTAATCGTCCGGACTGACGACGTTTCCTTTCGATTTGCTCATTTTGTTTCCGTCCGGGCCCAGAATCGTTCCCTGATGAACCAGGGAAAGGAAGGGTTCGTCAAAATCCAGGTAGCCCATATCCCGAAGGGCTTTGGTGAAGAAGCGCGCATACAGCAGATGCATGCAGGCGTGTTCTGCCCCGCCGACGTATTTATCCACGGGCAGAATTCCGTCTATTTTTTTGCGGCTCCAGGCTTGTTTGTCGTTTTTGCTGTCCGCATAGCGCAGGTAGTACCAGCTGCTGCAGACGAACGTGTCCAAAGTATCCGCTTCGCGCGTGGCGGGGCCGCCGCATTTCGGGCAGGTGGTATGCAAAAAGCCTTCGTGTTTGGCAAGCGGGCTGGTTCCGTCCGGCGTAAAGTCTACGTCGTAGGGCAATTCTACGGGCAGATCTTTTTCCGGCACGGCAACGGTGCCGCATTTGGGGCAATACACAATCGGAATCGGGGCGCCCCAGTACCGCTGACGGCTGATCAGCCAATCGCGCAGACGGTAGTTCGTTTTCAGTTCGCCTTTGCCGATTTTTTGCAGTTTTTCGATGATTTTCACTTTTGCTTCGGCACTTGTCATTCCGTCAAACTCGCCGGAGTTGACCAGTACGCCGTAGTTCGTGTAGGGAAGGTCGTCGTTTTCGCCGTTGGCGGCACGAACGACGCGTTGAATTTTTAAGTTGTGTTTTTGCGCAAAAACGTAGTCGCGTTCGTCGTGGCTGGCAACGCCCATCACGGCGCCCGTACCGTAGGAGTACAATACGTAGTCCGCAATCCACACCGGAACCTTTTCTCCGTTAACGGGGTTGATGCAATAACTTCCCGTAAAGACACCCGTCTTTTCGCGCGTGGTGCTTTGCCGGTCGATTTCCGTGGCTTTTGCGGCGTTTTCCCGATAGGCCTGCACGGCGGCTTGCTGTTCCGGCGTAGTGATTTCATCCACCAGAGGGTGTTCCGGGGCCAGAACCACGTAACTTACGCCGAAAAGCGTATCCGCACGCGTGGTGAACACGCGGAAACTGTGTTTGCCGTCCTCCATGTCGAACTCCACTTCGCCGCCGACGGATTTTCCGATCCAGTTCTTCTGCATCAGTTTGGTCTTTTCCGGCCAGTCCAGTTTGTCCAGATCCTGCAAAAGCTCTTCGGCGTATTTCGTAATGCGGAAGAACCACTGCGTCAGATTTTTTCGAATCACTTCCGTTCCGCAGCGTTCGCATTTGCCTTCCACAATCTGCTCGTTTGCGAGCACGGTGTTGCAGGAGGGGCACCAGTTCACCGGAGCCTGCTTGCGGTAAGCCAGCCCGTTTTCATACAATTTGGTAAAAATCCACTGTGTCCACTTGTAGTAGTCCGGCATGCAGGTTTTTACTTCCGCATTCCAATCGAACATGGCGCCCATATCTTTCAGTTGCTGCTCCATAATGGAGATGTTTTTCAGAGTGCTGTCTTTGGGATGAATCCCCGTTTTGATGGCGTAGTTTTCGGCAGGAAGACCGAAAGCGTCGAATCCCATCGGCTCGAAAACGTTGTAGCCCTGTAGTTTTTTGAAACGGGCATAACTGTCCGCCAGGCTGAAGTTATACCAATGCCCGATGTGCAGTTTGGCGCCGCTCGGGTAAGAAAACATCTCCAGAACGTATTTTTTGTTTTCCAGATGGTTTTCATCGAAGCGGTAAATTCCGCTTTCCGCCCATTTTTTCTGCCACTTTTTTTCAATTTCAACGTGATTCATACAAACTCCTGTCAAGTGAAACGTTTCTTTCGGTAAAACACTTGTTCCTAAGAAAATATCATAATACGCTTTCCCGAAAAAGTCAATCTTTCCCGAACGAAATGCGTACGGATCCGACGGCGTCACGGGTTTTGCAGAGCGGCGAAAGAGGAAATCGGCAGGACGCGCCTTTGCAAGAAAACAGGACGCGTTTTTTGCTATGCGTTTACAAATCCGACGCGGTATGATACAATATTTTTTATGAGAAATATCCGACAATTCGGGTTGGTCGGGCATCCGCTGGGGCATAGCCTGTCCCCGGAACTGCATGCGTTTTTATTCCGGAAGAAAAACGTATCGGCAGAGTATCGCCTGTATGACCTGCCCGCTCTGCAACCGCATCTTTTCCCGCATAGCGGGTTTAACGTGACGTTGCCGTATAAAACGCAAATCCTCTCTTTTTTGCAGCCATCGGCGGATGCCGCCCGTTTCGGGGCGATCAACACGGTCGTTGCGGGAGAAAACGGTTTCTACGGGTACAATACGGATGCTTCTGCCTTTTTACGCTGCACGGCAGGCCGGCTCGGAAAAAACGTTTTACTGCTCGGCAGCGGCGGGTTGGCTTCCGCTTTGGCCGTCTGCATTCTGGAGCAGGGCTGTGCTCTGACCGTTGCCGCACGCACGTCCGGCGAAAAGGAACGTGCGCTGAGCGCTCGTCTGAACGAAGCGTTTCCCGGGAGGGTTCGTTTTGTTTCTTACGCCGATCTGGAAAGAGAGGGCGCAAGGTACGACGCACTTTGTAACGCAACCTCGTGCGGGATGTCTCCCGTTTTGGGGTGTCCCGTGTCATCGTCGGTCGTGAAACGTTGCGGGTTTGTTTTCGACGCGGTCTACAACCCTTTGCAGACGGAATTGCTTCGCCTGGCGGAGGAAAGCGGAATCCCCTGTGAAAACGGGGTGCGTATGCTTGCCCTGCAGGCGACCGAAGCCCAAAAACTTTGGCTCGGGGTGGAGTTTTCTGCCGAAGAAGAGGCGTCTGCCGCGGCATTGGTGCGAAAACTGCTTTCGGCCGGGCATGTCGTGCTGACGGGTTTTTCCGGTTGCGGAAAAAGCACCCTTGCAAAGCAGTTTCACGGGGAGGATCTGGACGTTCTGACCGAACGGATGCTTGGAAAAAGCATTGCGGAAACGTTTGCTTCCGACGGGGAAGAAGCGTTTCGCGCGGCAGAGACGCAGGCACTCGAACGTATGCTGCAAGGGAGCACCGAGGTGCTCGCCCTCGGAGGAGGCACGCTGGAAAGGCAAAAAAACAGAGAATTGCTGCAGAGGGACATTGTGGTGTTTGTGGATACCCCCTGGGAAGAGTGCTATCGACGCATTGCGGGGGACGTTTTGCGCCCGTTGGTTTGCGGCAAAAGCAAGGAGGAATTGCGTTTGCTGTACGAAACAAGACGAAAAACATACCTTGCCGCGGCGGACGTCGTGGTGAAGGACGACGCGGCGGAACGAATTTTAAGATTGAAAACTCTTTGCCAAACGGCAAAGGAAAACGGTTCGGCATCCGTCGGACAAAAGAGGGAAACGATATGATCATACGTCTTTCGAAACAAAGAACGGCCGCGCAGGAACGAGCATTGAAGGAGTTTCTTGCGGGGCGCTATGTCCAAAGCGAGGACGGTTTATCCCTGGGGATAACGGAGGAATTGCCGGAAGAACGCCTTCTGGCGTTCGGTGGGGTGGAAGAAATTTCGCATCGCCCGTATTTTTTGGCAAGTCGGGAGTTTTGTTCTCGAAACACCGTTGTATCGGTGGGAAAGGCGCGTTTCGGCGAGAAGTTCGCCGTCATTGCCGGCCCTTGCGCGGTGGAAGGGCCGGCACAGATTTGTGAAATTGCCCGACGCGTTGCGGCAAGCGGTGCGGACGTTTTGCGCGGGGGGGCCTATAAACCCCGTACCTCGCCGTACGCGTTTTGCGGAAGGAAAGAAACGGGGCTGAGAGAATTGTCCGAGGCAAAAGAGAAAAGCGGATTGCCGGTAGTGAGCGAACTGACGGGAGTGGAGGCATTGCCGTTGTTCGGGGACGTGGATCTCCTTCAGGTGGGGGCCCGCAATATGCAGAATTTTGATTTATTGCGCAAACTGGGGGAATTGCGTCGTCCCGTATTGTTAAAGCGCGGCAGCGGCAACACGGTGGAGGAATTGCTTGCCAGTGCAGAGTATTTGCTGAGCGCGGGGAATCGGGAAGTGATTCTGTGCGAAAGAGGAATCCGCACGTTTGAAAACGCCACGCGCAACACTCTGGACCTTTCTGCAGTGGCGGTGCTGAAAAAGCGCACGCATTTGCCCGTCATTGTGGATCCGTCGCATGCGACCGGGCATGCGGAGTACGTCCCCGCCATGGCATTGGCCGCATTGGCCGCCGGGGCGGACGGATTGATGATCGAAGTGCACAATCACCCGGCGCAGGCTCTCAGCGATGCGGCACAGGCGCTGAGTTGCGAAGAGTTCGATTCTTTAATGAAAAAAATACGCGCGTTGGAAAGCGTTTTGAAATAAAACGGAAAATGCCGCCGAAGGAGAAACGATGAAAGTTCTCGTGCAGACGAAGCAGCCCTACGAGGTGGAGATCACCGACGAGCCGTCCGGATTGACGGCCTTTTTCCCTGCGGGGAGGAAAATCGCAATCGTAACGGACGAAAACGTTGCGATGCATCTGCCTGTGCTTTCGGGCGTGCTGGCAGGTGCGGAAACACATTGCTTTACGTTCCCCGCGGGGGAGCAAAGCAAAACGCCGGAGACGTATCTTAAAATTTTGTCCTTTTTGGCGCAAAACGGGTTTTCGCGGGAGGACGTGCTGGTGGCGTTCGGGGGCGGCGTTGTAAGCGATCTTGCCGGCTTTGCCGCCGCCACCTATCTGAGGGGGATGCGTTTCGTTGCGGTGCCGACAACGCTTTTAGCCATGATCGACGCTGCCGTCGGGGGAAAAAACGGGGTAAACCTGCCGGAGGGGAAAAACCTCGCGGGCACCATTCGCCAGCCGTCCGGCGTGTTTTGTTATTTGCCTTTTTTGCGGACTCTGCCGCAAAAAGAATGGGCGAACGGCATGGGGGAGGCAGTGAAATACGCTTTGCTGCAAGGCGGGGAATTGCTCTCTCTTTTGCGTGCGGAAGACGTGACGAAAAATCCCGCAGCGCTGCAGCGGGTCATCGTTTTGTGTGTGGAGTATAAGGCAAAAATCGTAGCCGGAGACGAGCAGGACAGGGGCGAAAGGGCGGCGCTGAATTTCGGGCATACGTATGGGCACGCTTTGGAAGCGGCAAGCGGGTACACGTTGCCGCACGGGGCGGCCGTCGGCCTGGGGATGCTGCGCGTTTCCCGTCAGGCGAAGGCTGCGGAAGCAGAACGACTCTTGCTGGAATTGCTGCCGAAGTACGGTTTGCCGACGGAAGAGCCCGTTACGGGCGATCTTGCGCCTTATCTGGAAAGAGATAAAAAAAGAAAGGACGGCAAGCGTTGGCTGGTCGTGGTGCCGAAAGCAGGGCACTACGAAATCGTTCCGATTCCTTCCGAGGCGCAACGATGAAAAAACTGCAAAGAAAAAGAGGCGAAGTGATAAAGCAAACGGTGGTTCCTCCGGCAAGCAAGTCCTATTTGCAGCGGGCATTGTTGGCGGCGGCACTTTGTGAAACGCCCGTTGCAATCTTCGGTCGGAACGATTGCGACGACGTGCTTGCGTGTGCGGACCTGTTGGGTCTGTTTGGCAAAAAGTGCGTCCCGACGCAAAACGGGTACCTTGTGACGGACGGCCCGGCAAAAGAACGCGGAAATTGTGCCGAAAGTGCAACGGCGCTGCGTTTATGCCTGCCGGCAGCGTGTGCGCTCGGCAAAAAAGCAGAGTTCTGCGGGCAGGGCAGGCTGATGCGGCGGCCTCACGCCCCGTTGCTGAACGTGTTAAGCCGAAACGGGATCGACGTTACCGCTACAGCCGAATCCGTATGCGTCAAAGGCTCGCTGCAAGCGGGTCGTTATGAAATTGCGGGGGACGTTTCTTCTCAGTTCGTTTCCGGGTTGCTGTTTGCGCTCCCTCTGCTGAACGCACCGAGTACACTGGTGCTGACCACTCCTTTGCAATCGCAGGGGTACGTGGCAATGACGCTGGAGACGCTGCGGGCTTTCGGCATTGTCATCCGGCAGACGGAAAACGGTTTTGACGTGCCGGCACTGCAAAAGTATTTTGCCGAAACCTTTCGCTGCGAGGAGGATGTCTCCTCCGCAGCCGTCTGGCTGGCGTACGGTGCTTTGGCCGACGGGGCAACGGTGCGTTTGCCGCGAAACACGCTGCAGCCGGATGCCGCTATCGTATCCTTTCTGGGGCGGGCAGGGGTAGACGTGCGCCGCATGGGGGAGGATTGCACGGTTCTTGCAACCTCTCCGCACGGATTCTGCGCGGATGTATCGCAATGTCCGGATCTGGCGCCGACGCTGGCTGCGTTTTGTGCCTGTGCGGAAGGACAAAGCGTGCTTACGGGGCTGCACAGGCTGAAATATAAGGAAAGCGATCGGCTTTGCGGCATCTGCGAAATGCTTCGTGCCTGCAAAGTTCCCTTCGAATGTAAGGAGGACAGACTTTCCGTCAAGGGCGGAAAAGTTTTTCCTGCAGCGGTGGACGTGAAAGGCGATCATCGGTTCGTCGCAATGGCGGCGATTCTGTCCGCAAGGGCAGAAATCACGCTGCAAGAGGCGAACGTCGTATCCAAAAGCGATCCGTATTTTTGGCAGATGTTCCGGATGTTAGGAGGCGAAGATGTCGATTTGGGGGAATAGAATTCGTTTGGAAACGAGCGGCGGCTCGCACGCACCCTGCGTGCGTGTGCGCCTGTGCGGTTTGCCGGAGGGGCTTCCGGTGGACGAAGCGGCAATAACCGCTTTGCTCTCGGAGCGGAAAAGCAAAACAGGGGGAGCCACCGAGCGTACGGAACGGGATGAACCGAAAATTCTCAAAGGCATCCGGCAGGGAAAAACCACGGGGGAAGACGTCGTGGCAGAGTTTCCCAATGCGGACGTGCAAAGCGATTATTCCGTATACACCGTAACGCCGCGTCCCTCGCATGCGGACTATTTCGTGCTGCGAAAATCCGGCGAAAACGCCGTAAAAGAAGGCCGCTACGGCGGCAGAATGACGGTAGGCCTGGTGTTTGCCGGCGGGGTAACGGCAGGATACCTCAAGCAAAAGGGCGTCTGTGTTTCCGCACGCCTCGTGCAGGCGGGCAGCGTTGTCGGGACGGACGAATCGTCTTTCCGAAAAATGGAGCAAGCCGCACGGGAAGCAAAAAAACAGGGGGATAGCATCGGCGGGGTGATCGAGTGTCGCGTCACCGGCCTGCCGGCCTGCCTTGGGGAACCGCCGTACGACGGATGGAAGAATTTACTTTCTTCTTTGCTGTTTTCCATCCCCGCACTGGTCGGGGTAGAGTTCGGCAGCGGGTTCTCCGCCGCGGAGCGAAGGGGCAGCGAAAACAACGACGCCTACGTTTGGAAAAACGGGGTTGTCGCAACGGAAACCAACCGTGCAGGCGGGGTGATCGGAGGATATACGACGGGAAACGACGTGGTTTTCCGCGTGGCAATGAAACCTGCGCCTACCGTGTCCGTTCCGCAGCGGACGGTGAATTTGCAAACGGGAGAGGAAACGACGGTTTCGTTTGGGGGAAGAAACGATGCCTGTGTGGCGTTTCGCGCCGTTGCCTGCGTCAAAGCCGCCGCAATGCTTACGGCAACGGAACTGCTGTTGAGAGAGGAGTCGGCAACGATTTCCGCATTGCGGGCAGAAATCGATTCTCTGGACGATCGGTTGAAAGAACTATACCTCCGGCGGCTGGCTGTGGCAGAGCAAATCGGGGAACGGAAAGCAAAAAAGGGGCTGGCGACAGAGGATGGAGCGCGAGAAGCAGAGATTCTGCAGAGGCTGACGGAAGGGGAGGAAAAGGAAACCTCCGTGCAGATTCGCATGCTCTGGCAGCGGATTTTTGAACTTTCCAAAAAACGGCAAAGCGAAAAAAACAAAAAGAAGCCGTAAATCGCCCTTGTGCAGAGAGAGAGTTCTGTAAGACGCGAAACGCTTTGTTTTGTAAGTTTTGTTGCATTTTCGTTTTATACTTTTGTTTTTTATAGAAGAAAAAATTTTGAGGCCGGAAAAGCGCCCGGGGAAACCGCGATTCCCCCGGGCGTTTTTGTTTTTTTGTGAAAAGAAAGTAAAAAATCGCAAAACCCTATTGAAAAATTTTTCAGATTTGCTACAATAAGAAAAAACATCCATCGGAGGTTACTATGGTTCATATTATTTACGGCGAAAAGGGTACCGGCAAAACGAAGCGGATTTTAGACCAGGCGAACGATAAGCTGTCCACGGCAAAAGGGAGATTGGTCTTTATCGACAAAGACGATTCGAGCATGCTTACCTTGTCGCACAAAATTAAATGGGCGAACGCAAGAGAACACGAAATTACTTCGGATATGACGCTTGTGGCGTTTATCAAAGGGATGTTGGCCTTTTCGAATGACATCGAAACGGTATATATCGACGGAGTCTCCCGTATTACGAATCTGAATACGGATCAGATGGAATGGCTGTATCGCGAGTTGGGAGACATCTCCAAACAATACGGGGTGGAAATCGTCACGACCGTAAGTTGTTCCAAGGAGAATCTACCGGAGTTCTTAAAAGCGTTGGCATAACGTTCGTTTTCGAAAAAGGCGGCAAAGCAGGCCGCCTTTTTTTGTAAGGCGTTTTGCCGCCGGTCGGGACGAAGCCCGTGAAGGGTTTTCGTTTCGTTTTTGTTCGGGCAATCGGGGAGACAGAATCCGCGGGCAAGGTTTCCGTGTCTCCGTTTGTACGGAAGAGAAGGGTACAAAGAGGTTCGGAGAGGGGCTTTCGGGCGAACCCGCCCGCAGAACCGATTGCAGAGAAACTCAAAGGCATCGCCCGGGACAAAAGGCGGAGAAACTGTGAAAAAAGCGGGACGATCGGCAGAATCGGCACAGGAGATTTCGGAATAAGTTGTCAAAACCGCAGATCGGTGGTAAAATATCTAAATAAACGTTTTGGCAGAGGTAAAGCGTATGAACGAACGGAAAACGATTTTCAGCGGAATTCAACCGACGGGGAAGATTACGATCGGGAACTATCTCGGGGCTCTCAAAAACTGGGTCCCGCTACAAGAAGAATACGATTGCATTTATTGCGTGGTGGATTTGCACTCCCTCACCGTACAGCAGGACCCTGCAACGTTGCGCCGCAACGTTTACGATTTGTTGGCGTTATATCTGGCCTGCGGGATCGATCCGCAAAAAAGCACGGTATTTTTGCAGTCGCACGTGAGTGCGCATGCCGAACTCACCTGGATCCTGAATACCGTCACTTACGTGGGAGAGTTAAACCGCATGACGCAGTTTAAGGATAAGTGCGCAAAACATGCGGATAACATCAATATGGGGCTGATGGATTATCCTGTGCTGATGGCAAGCGATATTCTGTTGTATCAGACGAATCTGGTGCCGGTAGGGCAGGATCAGAAGCAGCATCTGGAACTGGCGCGTGACGTGGCGGAACGTTTTAACAACCGCTATAGCCCCACTTTCGCCATTCCGGACGGGTTCATCCCCAAACAGGGCGCCAAAGTCATGAGTCTGGCAGATCCTTCCGCTAAAATGAGCAAGTCGGACGAAAACGAAAACGCCTACGTCACGATGCTGGACGCCCCGCAGGATATCCTGCGCAAGTTCAAGCGCGCCGTGACGGATAGTGAGGGTAAAATCTGCTTCGATCCGGTCGGGCAGCCCGGCGTCAGCAATTTGCTGACGATTTACAGCGCATTCAGCGGAAAATCGGTGGAGGATTGCGTTGCTGAGTTGCAAGGTCTGGGGTACGGTGCTTTGAAAGAGCGCACGGCAGAGGCAACGATTGCCGCCCTGGAGCCGATTCAGAAGGAACATCATCGTTTGTTGCAGGACAAAAGCTATCTGGATGAGGTCCTGAAAACCGGTGCGGAAAAAGCAGAACGCATTGCGCAAAAAACGCTTGCGAAAGTGTACCGCAAGGTCGGCTTATTGCCGCGGGGCTGAGATGTTCGGGTATTTGCACGTAGCCAAAGAGCAGCTCTCCCCGGGGGAATACGGTTTGTATCATGCCTTTTTTTGCGGCTTGTGCGTCAGCACCAAAAAGCAGTTCGGCAACCTTTGCCGATTGGCGACCAACTACGATATTAACTTGTTTCACGTGCTGTTTCATAGTTTTTTGCAGCAGGAAGTATCCGTTTATCAAAGCACCTGTGTTGCTTCGCCTTTCAAAAAGCGCAGCATTCTCACCCCGTCGGAACTGACGGATCGTCTTGCGGCGGGCAACGTTTTATTGATGTACGCAAATCTGTACGACGACGTGCAGGATGAAGGCTCGCCTGCCAAAAAAGTTGCTTTCCGCGCGTTTCGGCCGTACTACAAAAAGGCCAAAAAACTTTGCGAAAAACTGGAGGAAGATATCCGGAACACTTACCATAGCCTGCGCAAACTGGAAAAAGCGCAATGCGGCAATCTGGATGAAGTATGTCATCCCTTTGCGGAAATGAGCCGATTGCTGGCGAAGGACGTACTCGGCGATCGGTGCAACGAGTATATGGAAAACCTTTGCTACAACTTAGGGAAGTGGGTGTATCTCATCGATGCATTGGACGATCTGGAAAAGGACGCAAAGAAAAAGACCTATAACCCCTTGATTTTCAGTTTGGGGAATTATCAAACGGCATCGCAGTTTGTGCAGGAACAGGCAGAAACGCTGCAGTTCGTGTTTTACACGGCGCTGAACAAAATTGCGGAGTGTTTCAACGATCTGGAATTAACGCAATACGTTTGTATTTTGAAAAACGTATTGTACGTATCGATTCGTCAAAAGACGAAAGAAGTTTTGGAAAAGTATTTGCCGAAGCAGGCAGAAGCCCCTTCGGCAGAACAGAAGGAGTAGAAGAATGGATCCTTATAAAGTATTGCAGTTAGAGGAATCCGCAACGAAAGAGCAGGTGGAAGAAAACTATCGTCGCTTGCGTGAACAGTACGCGGAAGCACGTTTTCAGCCGGGAGAAGCCGGGGCGGAAGCGGCAGAAAAACTGGGCGAGCTGGAACGCGCGTACCAGGACGTGCTGAACGATTTGCAATCCAAAGAAAACCGTCAGCAGTACGGAACGGCGTACGGCGAAATCGAAGCATTGATCAAAAGCGGAGAACTGACGGAAGCACAACAGAAACTGGACGATATCCCCGTGCACGATGGGGAATGGCATTATTTGCAATCCATTGTGTTTTACAAAAAAAACTGGTTTTTGGAAAGTAAAAAGCAATTGGAATACGCCCTGAAGGCGGATCCGGAAAACACCAAGTATCGCAACAGCCTGAACAAACTGCAACAGATTTTGGCAAGCAACACGATTTCGCCGGATCAACTGCACAGCAAAGAGTCTCACACGACGGACGGAACTTCGCGTGGGAAAGGAATCCCCACCTGCACGGGCAACTGCTGTTCCGATCTGTGCATTGCAGATTGCTGCTGCGAGTGCATGGGCGGCGATCTGATTCCTTGCTGCTGAGATGCGGGGACTCGGCGGAAAAGTAGCCGTTGCCGGGGTCGGTGCGGCGCTGGCCCTGTGCTTTTTGGCGGGCGTGGCTTATTTGCCGACGTTGTCTTTGGCGATGGCCTGCGCAGCGGGATTGTGCGTTTGTTTGCCGCTTTTGTTCCGGCAAAAACTCGGTGCGGTGCTGAGTTATCTTTCTGCGGCGGCGCTGGCCTTTCTTTTGTTCGGCCTTCGGGTGGATTTTTTGCCTTTCACGGTATTTTTTGCTCCGTTTTGTTTTGTCTGCATCGTGCTTGCCTCGCACAAAACGGCAAAGTATCTTTGTGAATTTGCTCTCGTCAATCTGGCGATTGCGGGCGTTTATTTCCTTGCGGCGGTGTTGACGGACGGCGCACGCGTTGCGGAGTTTTTGCGGCAGTGGTGGTGGCTGGTCGTTCTTGCGGGAAATGCAGTGGTCGTGCCGTTCGATTGGGCATTGAGCCAAACCTACCGGCATCTGCAGCGGTTGGTGCAGAATCGGTGGGAAAAGTAACGGAGAAAAACGACAAAACCGCTTCGGTTCCAAAGCCTGTTCGGGACAAAAAGCGAAAAGAAAAAACGGAAGGATTCCCTTCCGTTTGTCGTTTTGGAAAGTCACGTGCCGATTTGCGTTTGCCGATCCGTTCGAGAGGCCGATACAGGTGCAAAATACCTGTGTCGAAGCGTTTTGCGCAAGTCTTTGCGCGGGCGTTCCCTGCGGGCCGATCGGTCCTTTTTCGGGGCGGCTAAATGCCGTTGATCGACGCGAAGCCGCGGTTCGACTGGCAGCTGTTCCGGTTGCAATTACAGCAATAGCCGAACAGCATAATACCGAGCGCCAGCAGTAAAGCGGTAGTGGTGGAGAAGCGATCCTTATCCAGCACGCAGTACAACAACAAAAGATACAATAAGTTTTGAGAAATTGTCATAACGAAACCTCCGTTTTTACAAAACAAATCAAATTGCGACGAACTTCGACGCCGCCCGGGCAGAACGCGTATGTTAAGTTAATTATATGAAAAGGTCTCTGCCGATATGCGCAAGGAGGAAAAAATGAGAGAATTGATTGATGCCCGTACGCGAAAACAATTGGACTATTACCTGCCGGAACGAAGCGCAACGGAACGACTTGCAAGGTTTTTTGCGCTGTTTGCGGATGACTCCCGTTTACGGATGCTCAGTGCGCTTGCCATCAGCGAAATGTGCGTTACGGATCTGGCGCGCGTATTGGGGATGAACCAGACGACGGTATCGCACCAGTTGCGGCAACTGAAGGACAGCGGCGCCGTAAAGCAGACGCGGCAGGGGCGTGTGATTTTTTATTCGCTTGCGGACGTAAAAATCAACGAAGTTCTGCTGTGCGGGGTGGAGTGCCTCGGCTTTTAAAGGAGCGTTTCGGAGGGACCCGCGGGAAAATATCTTGTTTCACTTGAATTTTGCGTTCTTTTTCTTTATAATGAACAAAGAAAACAAAGAAGGAACGGTGGAAAGCGGCAGGTCCCGGAGTTTCCGGCGGAAAGAAACGCCGGAAGAGCAGGGGAAGGAACGTTCGGGACCCGTCGACCAACGCACGAAACAGCAATGGATCTGAAACAAAAACTAGCGGATTTACCGGAGAAGCCGGGCGTCTACCTGATGTACGATGCAGACGGAAATCTCCTTTACGTAGGCAAAGCGAAAGTACTGAAAAACCGTGTAAGGCAGTACTTTTTTCAATCCGGAAACAAAACGGAAAAAGTGATGCTGATGGTCAGCCGCATTGCGGATTTTCGTTACGTCATCACCGCTTCCGAAACGGATGCGTTCGCTCTGGAAAACACGCTGATCAAGCAGCATCAGCCGCCGTACAACATTTTATTGAAGGACGATAAGCAATATCCTTATATTAAAATTAACGTCACGGCAGACTATCCGAAAATCGAAACGACGCGCAAAGTTCTGAAGGATCGCGCAAAGTATTTCGGCCCCGTCACGGGGAACTCCAAGGAGCTTTTGAATCTGCTGCGGGATTTGTTCCCCACCGTCAGTTGCAACCTGAATTTTTACAGATTGCCTTCCAACGTGCGTCCTTGCCTGAAGTATCATTTGGGGAAGTGCCCCGCCCCGTGTGCCGGCAAAATTTCCGTGGCGGAGTATCACAAAACGGTGGATGCCGCCGTGCGTTTTCTGAACGGGGACGATGCTTCCGTTTTTCGTGAAATCGAACGCAAAATGAAGGAAGCGAGCGAACGCGAAGAATACGAAAAAGCCCTGCAATACAAACAACAATTAAACGTGCTGAACCGCATGCACGAAACCAGAATCGCCACCATGGGCAAATTGGTGGATCTGGATTTGTTTTCCATTTGTTCCAACGGTAAAAGCGCGGTGGTCAATTTGCAATTGGTTCGCAAAGGGCGCATCATCGTCAGCGAAAATCACGCCGTGTTCGATGCCGGGTTGGATGAAACGCAAACGCTGTTCAGTTTTTTGAACCGATATTATGCAGACCGTGCAATCACGGTAAAAGAAATTCTGGTCAGCTGCGGAAGGGAAGAAGCCGCCACGTTTGCGGAGTTCCTGAGCGAAAAAGCAGGCCGAAAAATCGAAGTTACGGTGCCCCAAAGGGGCGACAAGCGCAAGTTGACGGAACTGTCGTTGCAAAACGCCCGGGACTATTTGCAAAAGAGCGAAAACCGCATCGACCGTCAGCGCAATCTCACCATCGGCGCCGTGGAACAGTTAAAAGAGGTGCTGCATCTCGAAACGTTGCCCAAGCGCATCGAGTGCTTCGATATCTCGAACGTTTCCGGGGTGGATAAAGTCGCCTCCATGGCCGTGTTCGAAATGGGAGAAAAGGCAACCTCCGCCTATCGCAGGTTTCGGATTCGTACGGTGGAGGGCGCAAACGACTTTGCAAGCATGAAGGAGGTTCTGCTGCGCAGATTCGCCCGCTGGGAGGATGCGTCCTTCGGAGCCAAGGCGGATCTGATTCTGGTGGACGGCGGGCTCGGGCAGTTGAACTATGCCTGTCAGGCCAGGGAAGAAAGCGGCGTGGACGTGCCGCTGGCAGCGCTGGCGGAACGGGACGAATGGTTGTACGTTCCGGGAAGCAACGTTCCGATCATTCTGCCGAAAACGACGTTTGCTTTGAATATGCTCATCAATCTGCGGGACGAAGCGCATCGCTTCGCCATCACGTACTTTCGCGGGCTGCATGGCAAAAACGCACTTCGTTCCGAACTGGAGTCGCTGCCGGGCATGGGGAAAAAGCGGATTGCGTCTCTTCGCAAGGCTTATCCCTCGGAAGAGCGCCTGAAACAGGCCTCGGTGGACGAATTAAGCGCGTTGCTGCCACGACCCGTGGCACAAACGGTCTTCGACTATTTTCATCCGCAGTCGGCGGCGCCCGCAAACGAGCCGTCTCCCGGAGAGTAGCGTCTTCCGGCGGTTCTTCTGCCGGTTCTGGAAAGTCGGTAATCCCCGGAAGGGGAAAGAGGGAAAAGTCGGCAAAAGCCATAGGAACGCATAAAAGCGATTTGGGAAGAGGTTCGTACGGATCGAACAAAAAAGAAATCTCCTGCGGACAAAAGCAGAAAGGTTTTCTGCAGAATCCGTCGGAAACACGCAAGGGACGAGGCACGGAAAAGAACTCGTCCGGACAAAAGAAAAGGAGAACGGCGTCATGCAAAACGTAGCGAACGTATCGGTTCAGGAGTTTACCAAAAAATTAGGATTAAAAATTCTTTGCGACAGCGGCAGGGAAATACGGCTGGAAACGGATAACGTCAGCCGCCCCGGGCTGGTTCTGGCGGGGTATTCCGCCTTGTTTGCCAACGAGCGCGTACAGGTGATCGGGCAGACGGAATACTCGTTTTTGCAGACGTTGGACGAGGCAACCCGGGCGGATCGCATGGAAAAACTATGCGCAAGCAACGTGCCCTGCGTCATTTATACCCGGGATTTGCCGGTGGAAGATTACGTAAAAGAGAGTGCGCATCGCAACGGAGTGCCGTTGTTTGTTTCCCCGCAGGATACCACGTCGTTTACTTCCAAATTAAACTATTATCTGGCGGAACTGCTCGCCCCGACGGAACAGATTCATGCGGAGTTGATGGATATTTCCGGCGTCGGGGTGCTGATTCGCGGCAGCAGCGGCATCGGCAAAAGCGAAACCGCTTTGGAACTTGTCAAGCGAGGGCATCGACTGGTGGCAGATGACGTCGTAAACGTAAAACGCATCAACGAAACGCTTCTCGGCACCGCTCCGGAAGAAATCCGGTATTATATGGAGTTGCGCGGGATCGGTCTGGTGGATATTCGCAGTCTGTACGGGGCAAGCGCTCTGCGGCAGGAGGCAGAAATCGAACTGGTGGTGGATCTGGAGCCGTGGCAGAACGGCAAAGAGTACGAACGCATCGGCGACGTTCCGCACTACGAAAAAATTTTGGGCAAAAAAGTGCCGCATATCGTCTTGCCGATCACGCCGGGGCGGAACGCCGCTATTCTGCTGGAAGCGGCTGCCGGGGTACAGCGGTTGCAGAACCTGGGATATAATGCCGGCGCCGAATTGCTGAGACGCCGCACATTGCCGAAAGAGTAAAACGTGTACGCCGACCGGGCGAAAAATCGAAAACCCAAAGAAGGACAATGCCGGAGGAGAGATTTTCCGGTTCGAAAGGGAATCACAACGATCGTTCCGGGAAACGACAGAGGAAAATCTTGTTGCAAGGGAAAAAGCGAACCTTGCGTTTGAATTTTAAAAAGGAACGGAAAAGGAACTTTACCGCAAAAGTATCGTTCCTTTCTTTTTTGCCCGGGCGGGGAGGAGCCGCCTGGCGTTTTTTTAAGAGAAAGCGTCGCAAACCCGAAAAAGAAAAGAAAAAGGAGAGAAGCTCTTTTCCTTTTGAAAGAATTATGGTATAATCCCACCGAGGGACGTTATGAAAAAAACGAATTATAAAAGCGATTGGATTCTGGTAGTGGTCGGCAGTGCTTTTGCGGCCATAGCGTTCGCCTGGTTTGCGGATCCCGCAAAGTTTGCGCCGGGGGGAGTATCCGGCATTGCGATTCTGGTAAAAGAAATCACGGCGCAGTGGGGGGGGCCCGTGCCGCTTGCGGTAACAACCATCGTTATCAATATCCCTTTGTTTCTGATCAGTTGGAAACAGCGCGGCTTTCATTTTATGATCAAGTCGCTGGTTTGTATTATCTCCATGTCGCTGTTTTTGGCACTGTTCGAATATCTTTACCCGCTCCTGCCGGAGAGTATTCATCAACTGAAGGACGATTTGTTGATGAGTGCCCTGTTTGGCGGTGCTTTTTGCGGGCTCGGCTGCGGATTGGTTTTGCGCGCCAATGCAACGACCGGCGGCACGGATATGCTGGCAAGCATCATCAAAAAGAATCATCCTCATTTCAAAATGGCAGCGCTTATTTTTCTGGAGGATGCCGTCATCATCGGGGCGAGCGTATTTGTGTTCGGCCTGAAAGAAGCCATGTATGCCGTTGTGATGGTGTTGGTGAATTCCGTCGTGATGAATTACATCGTAGAAGGGTGGGAACCTGCCAAAGGCGTTTTCATCATTTCGGATAAGGAAGAAGAGATCGGAGCGGAAGTGATGCGGCAGTTGGAACGCGGCGTAACCAAATTGGAAGCAACGGGAGGATACTCCAAGCAGCCGAAAGGGATGCTGTATGTCGTGGTGTCGAAAAAGCAAATGACGCCGTTGATTCGCCTGGTGAAAAGTATCGACGAGCATAGTTTCGTCACGGTGACGGATATGCGCGAAGTTCTGGGCGAAGGGTTTCAGGAACATAACGACGATAGTTTCAGCACGTTGTAAACCGGCGCGCTTCAAAAAGCAAAACAGCGTTTTGCTTGCCGTCCGAAAGGGGCGGTGCGGCAATCGCGGAAAAGAAATAAAAGTTTTCGGGAATCGAATATATCTTATCGTAGGGAGATTCCGTATCGTTAAAGTATAACAGTTTCGGAGGAACAGCGGAAAAGAAAAAAGGAAGGAGATCGCGTCAAAGACGCGGCAATCGGCAGACCTGCCGAAAAACAATTTTGTGCAAACGGTTCGCCGTTCGGCGGACATTGCAAATATATTATCCATACGGATCCGAGTATCGGAAAAAAGGGAAAAGGAATTATTTTATTATGTTAGTACTCTTTACCGACACAGATACCGATTTAACGCCGCAAGAGGCGCAAAAATACGGATATCGTTTAATCAGCATGCCGTACAGTATTGACGGCAAGGAAGTCTATCCTTATGTGGATTTCGATGAGTTTCACCCGCACGAGTTTTATCAGCGACTGAGAGACGGGGTGATGCCTCAGACAAGCGCCATCAGCCCGGAGGCGTACACGGCGTATTTCGAGCCGTTCTTTCAAAAGGGCGACGACATTTTGTACGTGCATTTTTCCGCAGCCATGAGCGGAACGTTTAACGCAATGCACCTTGCCGTGCAGGAATTGCTGCAAAAGTATCCGGAACGGCATTTCTACACGGTGGATACGAAAGGCATCACGATCTGCTCCAACAATATTGTGAAAGAAATCGGAGATTTGTATCTGCGCGGTGCTACCGCACAAGAAATTCTGGATTGGGCGGACCGGGAAGTCGATAAGTTCGCCATCTATTTTTATGCGGATAACCTCAAGTTCTTTCAGCGCAGCGGCAGAGTCAGCGGGTTCAGCGCCGCTATGGGAAACCTGATCGGAATCAAACCGATTATCTATATGAGCAGCGAAGGGGTTATGACCTCTCTTGCCAAGGGGCGCGGCCGCAAAAAAACACTGTCGATGATCGTGGATTATGTAGAAAATCTGCAGGAAAACATACGCGATCATCGGGTGATCATCGGGCATACCGATGCGTTGCCGATCGCGCAGGAATTGGGAAAAATGCTGCAGGAGCGTCTCGGAGAATTGCCGATCGAATACGTGGTGGTGAATCCTACGGCAGGCAGCCATTGCGGCCCGGACGGGGTCGGCGTGTGCTTCCATGCCATTCACAGATAATCGAGAGGGAAAAGGATGATTATTGTACAACAAGTTCGAACGAAAAAGCAACAAAAAGAGTTTTTGAATTTTCCGCTGGAACTGTATCGCGGGAACCCGTATTTCGTCCCGCCGCTGTACGGCGATGAAAAGAAATTGTTCCGGAAGGATTACGTCTATTACGACACCAGTGAAGCCGTCTACTTCAACGCCTATGAAAACGGTAAGATGGTTGGCAGAATTTCCGGGATCCTGCAGTTTGCCGCAAATGAAAAGTGGGGGCAAAAGCAGGTGCGTTTTACCCGCTTCGACAGTATCGACTCGCAGGAGGTTGCAAACGCTTTGTTCGGAGCAGTGGAAGATTGGGCGCTTTCCAAAGGAATGGATACCGTGGTGGGGCCTCTCGGGTTTAACGATCTGGAACGGGAAGGTCTGCTGATCGAAGGGTTTGAGGAACTGTCCACCTTTGAGGAGCAGTACAACTATGAGTACTATCCGCGCCTGGTGGAAAATTGCGGTTACGCAAAGGACGTCGATTGGGTCGAACGCCAATTGCGCGTGCCGGCGCAGATCGACGAAAAGCTGGAACGAGTCAGCACGCTTATGATGAAGCGCTATAAACTTCGCTATGACGATTCCAAAACCACGCGGGAATTTTTGAAGCGCTATGCGGATAAGTTTTTTAACGTGCTGGATGAAACGTACGAAACGCTTTACGGCACGGTGCCGATTACCGAAGGGGCAAAAAAGATGTTGATGAGCAACTTCAAATTGCTGATCGACAAGCGTTTTGTCGGTGTCATTGTGGACGAAAACGATGAAGTCGCCGCTTTCGGCGTTTGCTTTCCTTCTATTGCGGAGGCGGTACAGCCTTCGGGTGGAAAACTGACGCCCGCAGCGTTGGTGCGTTTGTTAAAAGCGCGGAATCACCCCAGGGTGATTGACCTGGGGCTCATTGGCGTGGTGCCGAAGTTCCAGAGCAAAGCGATTGCCTCTGCCATGATTTATCAGACGCTGATGATGATGAAAAACAACCATATCGAATATGCGGAAACGAATCTGAACCTGGAAGATAACAATAACATTCAGAACCAGTGGAAAGCGTTCGACGCGCGCCTGCACAAACGCCGTCGTTCGTACAAAAAAGTGTTGACGCAGCCGGGCGAAGAGATTGCGCAGCCGGCGGAATAAGCAAAAGAAAAGAACCAAACAAAAAAAGGCGAAGGAACCCTTCGCCTTTTTTTGTTATTCCTGCGTTTTTGTTTCGTACAGTCTGGACAGTAAAGAATGCAGTTGGTCGCAAACCGTCATCCGGTTGTTTTCCTCCACCATGCCATTCAACAGGCCGGCGAGGGCAGCCTTCTTTTCGACGAGACTTCCCGCACCGCGATAGATGCTTTCGCTCTTATCCGCCAGCAGCGTTACCTGTGCGGTAAATTCCGCATAGGACAAACGTTTTTCCAACATTTTTTGTTTTGCGTCGGAAAAGAGCATCAACTGAGAATAGATTGCCGCATATACGTCGCTTTTCGTCAACTTTTTGTCGCTTTTCAAAAGAGTCGCCAGGGCGTGATAAATTGCCGTGGCGGTGGCGCCGATGGTGATGCCTTCCACGGAGGCTCCGTAGCACATTTCGGCGGAAAACGCCTGTTTGTGCAGGAACAATCGCAGAGCAAACGCAATGCAGATGCCCAAAAGAAAGGGCAGCAGCGCGGTCGGATCGAACCGATGCAGAAGATCTATTTTCAGTTTGGGAATAAACGCCTTTTTTACGATTTGCGTCACCAGCGTTACGCTGCATGCCGCCAGCAGAAACATCGCATTGGAGGAGTTCCGCACGATCGCAAAAATCGCTTCGAAAAAGTTTTCGTAATCCATATTGCCTCCCGTAGGGATGCCCGACAACCCAAAAACTTCCCGTTTTGCCTTTCGGCAGGGATAGTATACCATGGCTTTTTTCGTGCCGACGCTGCGGGTGCCAAAATTTTTGTTTTGAAAATTTTTTTTAAAAACAGTTTCAAAAAGTTGACATTTCGTCGGCCGGTGCTATAATGTTAGCGAAGGTCAAAGAAAGTCAAACATCTTGAAACCCGAAAAGGAGGGACACGATGCATACGAACGTCAGTGATTTAATCGAACGGTTTCTGTTGGATACGTTGGGCGATAACCCGACGCTGCAGATTTCCCGCAACGACCTGGCACAGTACTTTGCGGTGGCCCCCAGCCAGATCAATTACGTTTTGGCTACGCGCTTTACGTTGGACAGAGGGTTTCAGGTGGAGAGTCGCCGCGGGGGCGGCGGATACGTTTTGATTCGCCGGCTCGACGAGGACGATTACGTCACCGATTTGGTAACGAGCAGTGTGGGGGACGAAATCTCCTACGCCAGAACCTGCCAAATACTGGAGCGTTTGACAAAAGACGACGTGATATCGCAAGAAACTTGCGATATGATGAAGGCGGTGCTTTCCCAAAAGTGTTTTGCATTGCCTCAGCCGGGTTTGGCCGAAACGTTGCGTGCGACGCAGTTGAAAGCCTTTTTGGTTACGCTGCTTAAGACGGACGAAAAAGAAAAGAAAAAGTAGACATACGAAAAGGGAGATGATATTATGAATCGTTTTACTACGAACGTACAAAACGCAGTGGAAATCGCTGCAGATTATGCGAACTACACGCATAACAGTTTTATCGGCACCGAGCATATTCTGTTCGGCCTGCTGAGCGTGGATTGCATCGCCAAAACGCGCCTGAACGCCGCCGGAGTGACGGCGGAATACTTCCGTCCGCAATCGGACGGGAAGGGGACCGGTAACGCCGCCTATACGCCGCAAGTGAAACATATGATCGAGCGCGCAATGCAGGCTGCGGCTTCCGGCGGGGCCAGTTACACCGGCACGGAGCATATCCTGCTTGCGATTCTGATCGATCGCGACAGTTATGCCGTCAGTATGCTGCAGCAACTGGGCGTAAATCTGAACGAATTACTCTCCGTCGTCAGCAAAGACGCAAACGTGGAGCTTACCATGCAGGATGCGGACGGCAGTTACAGCAGTGCAAATAATCTTTACGGAGACGCCGAGGAAAAAGAAAACGAAAAACTCGGTCCGCTCGCCAAATTCGGGGTGGATCTTACGCAAAAAGCCAGAGACGGCAAGTTGGACCCGGTTGTCGGCAGAAAGGAAGAAATCGACCGGATCATTCAGATTCTCAGCCGTCGTACCAAAAACAACCCGATTCTGATCGGCGAGCCGGGCGTTGGGAAATCTGCCGTGGTGGAGGGTCTTGCCCAAGCCATTGTAGAAGACAGCGTACCGGATTTGCTGAAAGGAAAAATCGTTTTTTCGCTGGATCTGGCAGGGCTGCTTGCCGGCACGAAGTATCGCGGCGATTTTGAAGAGCGCCTGAAAGAGGCCATCAACTTTGCGACGAAGAGCGGCAATATCATTCTGTTCATCGATGAAATTCACAACCTGGTGGGGGCAGGCTCCACGGGCGAAGGCAAAATGGATGCCGCGGATATTCTGAAGCCGCTGCTTGCGCGCGGGGAACTGCAAACCATCGGCGCAACGACCTTGGAGGAATATCGTAAATATATTGAAAAAGATCCCGCGTTGGAACGTCGTTTTCAGCCGATCCTGGTGGATCAGCCGAGCGTGGAAGAAACCGTGCAGATTTTGCAGGGGCGGAAAGATAAGTACGAAGCGCACCACAAAGTCGTGATTACGGACGAAGCCATCGAGGCTGCCGCAAAACTTTCCGATCGGTACATCAGCGACCGTTTCCTGCCGGATAAGGCCATCGACCTGATCGACGCAGCGGCAAGCCGTGCAAAACTGGATACGTACAATGCGCCGCCGTCCCTGCGGAAAAAGGAAGAAGAACTTGCCAACCTGGAGCAGGAAAAGAACGAGGCGAAAAATCACGAGCAGTTTGAAAAAGCCATCGAGCTGCGGAATCGTATTGAGGATCTGAAGCGTGAAATTGCGGATTGCCGCCAGGAAGTGGCCAAACACCGCAGCCAATATACGCCGAAAATCGGCGAGGAGGACATTGCCCGCATCGTTTCGAAATGGACGGGCATCCCGGTGATGAAACTGAACGAGAGCGAGTCCGAACGGTTGCTGCACCTGGAGGATACCTTGCATCAGCGGGTCATCGGGCAGGACGAAGCGGTTGCCGCCGTGGCAAAAGCCATTCGTCGTGCGCGTGCCGGGTTAAAAGATCCCAAACGTCCCATCGGGTCCTTCTTGTTCCTGGGGCCCACCGGCGTAGGCAAAACGGAACTCAGCAAAGCGTTGGCAGAAGCCGTGTTCGGGGATGAGAACCTGATGATTCGTTTCGATATGAGCGAATTTATGGAAAAGCATTCTACCTCGAAACTGATCGGTGCGCCTCCGGGATACGTCGGCTATGAGGAAAGCGGCCAACTGACGGAAAAGATCCGTCGGCATCCGTATTCCGTCGTGCTCTTTGACGAAATCGAAAAGGCGCATCCGGACGTGTTCAACATGCTGCTGCAGATTATGGACGACGGCCGTCTGACGGATAGCAAAGGCCGTACGATCGACTTCAAAAATACGATCATCATCATGACCAGCAACGCCGGTGTTTCGGATATCAAAAAGATGCCGCGTCTCGGGTTCGATGCCGGCAGCGAAGCGGAAACGCAGGAATACGAAGCAATGCGCGACAAACTGCTGGAATCGTTAAAGAATTATTTCCGTCCGGAGTTTTTGAACCGTGTGGACGATATCATCGTGTTCCATCAGTTGACCAAAGAGGATACGCGCAAGATTGCGGGCGTATTGATGCAAGGGCTCACCAAACGTCTGGCAGAAAACGGATTGCACATTTCCGTTACCGATGCCGCGCTGGATTTCCTGGCAGAAAAAGGGTTTGATGCGGAGTTCGGTGCCCGTCCGCTGAAGAGGGTCATTCAGAGAATGGTGGAAGATAAGCTTTCGGAAGAAATTCTGCTCGGCAACGCAAAAGCGCAAGGAAACATTGAGATCGACGTGAAGGACGGCGAGTTGGTGTTCCTGCAGAAAGAGTAAAAGAAAAAACACCGTGAAAAGAGGGGGAGAAATCCTCCTCTTTTTGTTTTGGGGGAACGGAATCTCCGGCAAAAGGAGGGGGAGGGGGCCGGCAGCAGCGGGGCACGCTCCGTTCCGATGCAGGCGTGTGGAAGGGCGGCAGGAGATCTTTCGAAAAGACCGGCAGAACAGAAAAGGAACCCGAAGGAATCTCTGCGTTGTTTTTTTTTGCCGCAAAAGAAACAACGCATCGGAAAATCGAAAGACAGGCTTGAAAGGAACCGAAAAATAGGCTATAATAAAAATATCTCATTGGAACGGAGGTTGGCTATGAAGGTCGAAATTGTGGAAAGAAACTATCACGCAAGCGAAAAGCTGGAACAAGTGCTGTTGAAAAAACTGAACAAGCTGAATCGGTATTTCGGTGACGACATCACGGCAAAGGTTGTGCTGAGCCAAAGCGGCAGACGCCCCCGTCTGGAACTCTCCATTCCGTACTACGGGTTGTCGCTGCGTGCCGAAGCAGAAGAGGCAACGATGTATCACAATATCGACGTTGCTTTGCCGAAACTGGAACGGCAGGTGTTGAAACATGCGGACAAGCTGAACCGGCGGAAGCGTCTGCCGGAGGTGCAGGAGTATGCCTTTGTGGCAGGGGTGGAAGAAGAGCCTCAACCCATTGTAAAAACAAAAGAATTTGACGTGACGGTTTTGTCGCGGGAGGACGCCGTTGCGGAGTTGGACCTGTCGGATCACGATTTCTATTTGTTCGTGAACGAGGAGTCCGGCGCTCCGGAAGTGGTTTATCGCAGGGAGGACGGAACCGTCGGTTTGCTGAAACCGAGAATCAAGTAAAAGACGTTTCGAACCGTGTAGATCGGTTCGGGAAAGGAGGGAAACACAAAAACGGCTGTCGGAAGACAGCCGTTTTTTTACTTTCATTGCGGAAAAGCCGGTCGGCGTTCTGAAACCGAAACGATCGGTCCTTGCGGTTTTGTCATTTCGGGGTCAGCCGGGGGAAGAAGCGCTTTTCCCCCGGGCGGAGTCGGCAAGGTCTTGCAGCAGTTGTTCCGTCCAGGCATCCGGCGGAGCCTCCACCAGCGTCACGAAAGGCGACGAGGTCTGTTCCCGGGTGAGTAAGTGCACGGTTGCTCCGTCCCGAAACGCCCCGCGCGTCACCACGCAGCGGTATAAAACGGTGGGGACGTAGCCTTGTTTTTCGAAAATCAGCGTGACGCAAAACCAGTTGCCGCCCGCAGCGTCTGCCGTTTCGTCGACGCGGTTTTCCAATAAAATTTTAGGGGTACGGCCGATCGGGTCGGTGTAAAAAACCAGATTTTGTTCCAGAACGGTCACCCGAACCCCCTCCAGTTCGTTTTCCCGAAGATCGCAAACTTTCACGCGCAAGTAGGTTTGCGGGGGAGAGACGGAGTGCTGCGCATTGTAGGTGCAGGCCTGCAAAGAAAAAATCGCCGCAACGAGTATGCTGCACAAAAAAAACAGTTTTTTTGCCATGCGTTATCGTATGCGGCGATGCTATTGTATATGCCGGCGGAAAGGGATTTGCCGGCAGAAAGGCAGGACGTTATTCTGCGGGGACTTCCTTTACGGGCGTCAATTGCTTCAGAATCATCTGGAATCCGCTCGTCTGATACAGCGCTGCGCACAGCGTCAGGACGATGGCCGCATCCGGAGCAAGGTAGGTGATGTTATACAGGAAAGAATAAACGAATCCGGAGTCCTTCGGCAGTTCTGCCCAAACGGCGTCCAGGCTGAAATAAATCAATCCGCTGACGAAGTGCATTGCGAAACGCACCAGATACACGGCGCCGATACCGAGCAGCAGGTAGAGGCGGCGTTTCGGCAGTTTCCCGAACAGGCCGATGATTGCGATGGAGCCGTAAGCAAAAACGAAGTCGAACAAAAAGGTAAAAGGCGTGAGAATGTAGGGGCTTTGCACAAAGTTCAGCAGACCGAACAATACACCGACGAGCAGCCCTTTGCCGACGCCGTTGCAATAGGCATACAGCAGCACCGGCAGCATGCTGGCCAAAGTGATGGAGCCGCCGTAGGTCACCGGGGAGACCTTAATGAAACTGAGCGCAAAGCTCATGGAGAGGCACAAAGCCCCATAGGCGATGGATTTCGTATCGAAGTTTTTGTTCTTTTTTGCACAGCACAAAACAAACAGAACGACTGCCAGCACCGCCATAGCGATGATGGATACGGTCGCAACCGTTTGCGTTGCTTCTTCGGATACTTCCAAAAGTAGATAACGCATGTTTTCCTCCTTCGTCGCTAAATAAAAAACCCCAAAGCTTGCGCTTTGGGAGAGTGCTTCCTTACGCAAGTACGAACTTGACAAGTTAAAAGGGTATCATCTCAGCCCACTGCGGGGCACCCCTAGCGACGTTTTATTTCTTTGTAAGGGTACTGTACTCCCGCACGGGCAATTTGTCAAGAAGATATGCAGGCTTGGCAGAAAATCGACGGAGAAAAAAGGGACGAACCGCATCGCTGCGGCCGGGAGGCGCGAGGGCGGCGCCGGGAAATGAAAAATTGACGAAAAAGGGCGTTTTCTGTTTCGCAACGGTAAAAAATAGTGTATACTGAAAACAAAGAAAAGAGGGAGTCGGAATGAATCATTTTTTTGCTTATCTGAATCGAATGAAGTATATCCGCCGGTGGAGTTTAATGCACTCTACTACGGAAGAAAACATTATGGAACATTCAACGATTGTTGCCATGTTGGCGCATAATTTGGCGCTGGTGGGCAATACCTATTTCGGCAAGCATTACAATGCAGAGCGTGCCGCCGTCCTCGGGTTGTTTCACGAGAGCGCAGAGGTCGTCACCGGGGATTTACCGACCCCCATTAAATACTACAATCCGCAGATCAACGGGGCGTATAAAGAGTTGGAGGCCGTGGCAGAACAGAAGCTGCTTTCCATGCTGCCGCAGGAATTGCAACCTCTTTACGCACCTCTCGTCAGTGCCGACCGCACGACGGAAGAGTATCGACTGATGAAATATGCCGATAAACTTGCGGCGTATCTGAAGTGTGTGGAAGAAATAAAGGTAGGAAACAGCGAGTTTGCACGTGCCAAGGAAGCATTGGAGCGGGATCTGAAAGGGTTTGCCAGCCCCGAGGTGGATTATTTTCTGCAGCATTTTGCAGAGGGATACCGCCTGACGCTGGACGAATTGGTGTAGCGGATGCAAGTGGAACTGAAAAATCTGTCGTTTCGCTATCCTTATGCGAAAGAAAACGTATTTCAGGATCTGAACTATCGGTTTGAAGAGCAAAAGACCAACGTCCTTTTGATGGAAAGTCAGTCGGGAAAGACCACGTTATGCCATTTGCTCGTTTCTCAGCTCCGCCCGACGGACGGGCAGGTTTTGCTGAACGGGGAGTCCTGTACCGCCAAAGAGATGCGCTGCCGAAACGTGGGCGTTCTGATGCAGGACTTTGCACTTCTGCCCAAGGGGACGGTGCGGCAAAACGTGGAGTATCCGTTGAAAGTGCGGGATCTCCCGACGGACGGGGTGCGGGAAGTTTTATACTCGTTCGGGCTGGAAAAGGCGGAAAACACACCGGTGAAAATGCTTTCGGACGAACAGCGCCTGGCAACAGCCCTGGCAAGGCTCAGCGTGCGCCGGCTGGATTTGTTCGTGGCGGACGACGTGTGGTATTTGCCGGGCGAAACGGTGCGGGGGCTCCTGCAAACGTTTTTGCAGCGGCAAAGCGGGGCTACGGCAATTTTACTGATGCAGCAGCCGTATTGGGATGCCGGACGGTATTCCGTTTTTCGGGAGGGAAAAATCTCCTCCGTTTCGGCGGAGGAGGCGCAGGAAATTTGTTCCGATGAACGTTGGAACCTTGCGGAAAAGATAGAAGAAGAGCTTGCCGGGCAAGCAAGGAGGAATCGGGAATGAGCGATTTCAATCAAAAACCGCAGAATTCGGAAGAGAATTCGCAAAAAACGCAAAGAAATTCCAATCAAGCCGATTATTACGACTTTTTTGAGGAAGATTACGAAAAAGCAAAGCAAAAGGAAGAAGAATTGCATCGTCGGCGGGAACCGCTGGAGCGGGAGGAAGTTCTGCAAAAGTACAAAAGTTTTTCCGGTTCCGGAAGCCCGCAGTTTTCCTGCGGGGGGCCCGCTTCGGGTGAGAGGCCTTCGGGGCAAACCGGCTCTCCCCTGAAAAAAACAACAAAAATCGCATTTGGAGTTCTCGCCGTCGTTCTTGCCGTTCTGATCTTCTTTTTCGGTGTTTTCTGCTCGAAATTTTTCGGGTCCGATGCGTCGATGCTGAATGAAATTTATCGGACGATTCAAAGGTATTACTACGAAGATCCGGATAACGAAGAACTGATTATGGCTGCCGGGAAGGCCATGGTGGAAAGTTTGGATCGGTACTCCACGTTTTTAAGCCCGTTGGAATACTACGAATTGATGAACCCCACCAGCGGCAAAAGTAAACTCGGTGCTTCCTATACCCGCAAAGACGGGGGAGACATCGTCGTATACGACGTCAACATCGGTTCCGGTGCGTACGATGCCGGGCTGAGAAGGGGCGACGTCGTGCTTGCGGTAAACGGCATCGGGGTTACGTCCTCCATGACGAATGCCGAGTTTTTGCAGCAGGTCAACCGTTCCGCTACGCTGCAGGTGCGGCGGACGGATGCCGACGGAGCCGAACAGATTTATACGTATTCCGTTGCGGAAAAAGAGTATACGTTTACCTTTGTGGAGTATTATTTCCGTGCGGGCGGAAACGTCACGACGAACATGAGCGATGCCTATCGCGAATACGCCAAGGTGGATGCGCTGTCCGACGGGATCGGCTACCTGCGCCTGACGGAGTTTATGTCCGAAGGGGAAAACGACGAAATTCTTGCTTCGAAAGATTTTGCAAACGCAATGGATCTTTTCCGTTCGGTTTACGGCGGAAAGGGCAAACTGGTGCTGGATCTGCAGAATAACCCCGGCGGGAGAATCGACGTGGCGGCGGATATCGCTTCGTACCTGCTGTATCGGCCGGATTCCAAACGTCTGAAACTTTCGGTTCTGCGTACGCGCAATAACGCCGGCGAAGAGACGTACTACACCGACAGCGTCTATGAACAATATTTCGACGTAACCGCCGCAGGTAAACAAATCGTGTGCCTGACGAACGGCAACTCGGCAAGTGCCAGCGAAATGCTTCTCGGCGCCATGCTGGATTATCAAACGGCAGAGCACGTGGGCACTTCGAGTTACGGCAAGGGAATTGCGCAAAGCATCGTGCCGATTCAAAGAGCAACCATTGTATACGACGGGCAGGAGGTAGAGTCCTACTATGCCGTATATTTAACGGTTGCGCGCTTCTTTACCCCGGTAGGGAACGTTTGCATGCACGGCATACCGTATCAGCCGGCAGCCGGAAACGTGCAAAAAACTTACGAGCAACAAATGCAGCGTGCAAACGCACTTTTCGCTGCCGAATAAAAACTTTTGCCCTCGCTTTCGCGGGGGCTTTTCTTTGAAAAGAACAAAAAAACCGAAAGACTTTCGGTAGCGGGAAGGGAGAAAAATAAAAACACGTTTGTGATTTCGAAAGAAAATAAAGTGCGGAGCCGAAAGAAAAATAATTGTGAAAAATTTAACAATATCTCTTGACAGCCCGCTGCAATTGGTTTATACTGCCACTGTAACGAAGAGCGTTCTGCCTGTCCCCTCAGGTATCCGAAACTCTCTCGGAACAGTTTTCTAAAAGGAAGGCCGACTTATCGGTTTTTTCTTTTACCCTTTTGCCGCAGTTTGCGGCTTTTTTTTTGTTTTGCCGTCAGGAAGAGGCAAGGTACCAATCCCGGTAAAGTTTTTTCAATTCTTCCGTCAGTTGTATGCCGGCAATTTGTGCCACCGGACGGAAGAGGTGCTCTGCCGCATCTTCCTGCGGGGTGAACGGAGCGGGTTCATTGTTCGCTGCAAGAGGAACGGAGGGGACAAGTTCTGTGTTCGAGGAGGAGGTTTCGTCCGTGGCGGATACCATCGTATCGGCAGATTCGTCTTGCGCAGCCGTTCCGCATGTTTCGGCAGGGCGTGCGTCGCTCTTCGGTTCGACGGGCGCCGCGGGTTCTGTCGGCGGCGTTTCGGCAGAGGCTGGCGCATTGCCTTCCCGCGCGGAGGAGGAGACTCCTTCGGTCGTGTTTCTTTGCAGTAAATTCTGCAGCAGTTCCATGGCCTTCGGGTGGGAAAGTACTTCCATAAAAGCCGCGTTTTTCTCTTCCGGAGTGCCGTTCATCAGTTTTGCTACGGGAGCAAGCAAATCCAACAGCTGCGGATCGGAAAAGAAAGCCTTTTGTTGTGGTTTTACGGTAAAGAGCGCAAGCGCCCCTAAAAGCAGAGGTAAATAATTCATACTTCCCCCAAAAGTTGGAATAGTTAGTATATCGTATGCGCATATACTGGAATCAGTGAACAATTTTTCTGTTTTAGGAGAGTTTTATGTCTAACACACCCAATATGCAACAACAGTTACAATACTTAAAGGACCTTGCGGCGTATTACAACGGGCAGGGAGAAGAACGGCTGGAGCAGGATTTGCTGCGCAGTATCCGCGCACAAAAACAGGCAGGACAACTGACGAACGAGCAGTTGGAGCAGTTGCTGAACCGGTTTTCTCCGTTGCTGAATCCGGAACAGCGCGCCCGCCTGCAGAAACTGATGGATCTGGTAAAAGCCGATTCGTAATCGTTCCGGAAGAGAAAAGCCGCGAAGAACTCGCGGCTTTTTTTGTAACAATACGACTTTTTCGAAGGGATCGTTTCGTTTCCCGTCGGTATTGTTTTGTGCGGGGCGTTACGGGGGAAGCGAAAGCGTTTTCTCTTCGTTTCGCAAGCGACAAAGCAACGTTTCTTTGACGGCGCAAGGGCCCCTGCGAAAAAAGGGTCAATGCGACCCGTTTGCGATCTGATCGATGGCCTGCAAAAAGAACAAAACTTCCCGCTCGGTATTCAGGCCGCTGACGCTGGCACGCACCAGACCGGTTTCAAACGTCCCCAAATGGCGGTGAATGAGAGGCGCGCAATGCAGCCCTCCGCGTACTGCCACGTCCCGTTCGTTCAGAAGATCCGCCACTTCCGCCGAGGGGAGAGGCAGTGCAAACGTCACGATTCCGCCGGGGGAAGTGGGAACGCTGTAGAGTTTGCAGTTTTTGATTTGCTCTAAACCACGGTAAAGCATACTCTGCAGTTTATCCTGCTTGGTTTGTAGAACCCTGTGGTTGCGTACCGTCCATCGGATGGCCTCGTTCAATCCTGCAATTCCCGCCGTATTCAGCGTTCCGCTTTCAAAGCACTCCGGTGCTTCGGTCGGCTGCGTCAGCAGGTGGGATTGCGTTCCCGTCCCACCGAAAACGACGGGATTCGGCTGCGCATCCGGCGAAAAGCACAGCACGCCCGTGCCTTGCGGACCGTGCAAGCCTTTATGCCCCGAAAAGGCAAGGTAGGAAAGCCCCGTTTTTTGCATGTCCAGGGGAAGATACCCGGCGGATTGCGCTGCATCCGCCAAAAACAGAAGACGATATCGTTTGCAAACTTCGCCGACGGCCTCCAGGTCGTTGACGGCTCCCGTCACGTTGGAGACGTGCGAAAGCGCAACGAGGTAAGTTTCCGAAGTGATGGCGTTTTCCACGGCCTGCGGGGAAATCCGCCCCGTCTCGTCCGGAGGGAGGACGGTCAGCGAAAGAAAGCCTCTTTCCCGCAGTTCGTGCAGGGGGCGCAAGACGGAATTGTGTTCGGTGCACCCAACAATGACGTGCCCGCCTTTTCGCACGCTGCCCAGAATTGCCAGGTTCAGTGCGGCGGTGCAGTTTTGCGTAAACACGATGCAATCTTCCGAAGAAGCGTTTACGAATTGCTTCACGGTGCTTCGTGTGCGGAAAATGCGCATCGTGGCTTCCACCGCTTTGCGGTGGCCGCCTCTGCCGGGGTTGGCACACAGATTTTTCAAAACGTCCGTAACGGTATCGATAACGATTTGCGGATGGAATCCGCTGGTGGCTGCATGGTCAAAATAAATCACAAAACACCTCACTCACTTTTATTCGTGTCGATTCATACTATGATACGAAGCCGAAACATCCGGCCGTTTTGCGCTTTTTCGTGCCTTTTCGACTTTTTTCGCGCAGGGAAAGGCAAAGCGGAAAGCACGTTCGTGCGCAGCGACGGGAGGAGAGACGAAGGCTATCTCTATTATTCTATGCTTCGAGGTGGATATGAGTTATCTTCTTGCGGTTTTTCGTTCGCGCAATCAAACGACGGCATTTTTTCAACTGTGTGCATCCGGCGGGATCGTGTGTGCCGTGGTCAACACCCCGCGAGAGGCCAACGTCGGGTGCGGAATCAGCGTGAAGTTTGCAGAAGGGTCTCTGGCGATTGTGCGAAGATTGCTTTCCCTGCACGAGTTCGGCACCTTTGTCGGGATTTTTCGCGTGCGGGCGGGGTTGTTCGGGCGCACGGTGGAACGCGTGACCTGAAGCTTTGCCGGATTAAGAATTGCGGGGGTTGCCCCGCAATTTTATTGCGTCGTTTTACCGTGCAATTTTCCGTATCGACTTTTGTACACTTGCGAAAAAGGGAAAAATGTATTATACTGTCGCCATGGAAGCACGCACGAAAGAGATTTTTGAAATATTGGCAAAAGAGTTTCCGAACCCGAAATCGGAATTGCATTTCGAATCGCCTTATCAATTGCTGGTGGCGGTGATTCTTTCGGCGCAGTGTACCGATAAAAGAGTGAATCAGGTAACGCAAAAATTGTTTGCGGAGGCTCCCACGGCGCAGGCGATGTGCGACCTGCCGACGGAGCGACTGGAACAACTCATTTATTCCTGCGGGTTTTACAAACACAAGGCACAGTTTCTGAAGCAGGCAAGCTACGACATCCTAAACCGTTTCGGAGGGGAAGTTCCTTCCAACGTGGAGGATTTGCGTACCCTTGCCGGTGTCGGCCGCAAAACGGCCAACGTCGTGTATGCCGTGGGCTTCGGCGGACAGGCCATCGCCGTGGATACGCACGTGTTCCGCGTCAGCCATCGGCTGGGTCTGGCGGATGCCGGAACGCCGGAACAGACGGAATTGCAGTTGCAAAACGCGGTGGATCGCAGCTTATGGGCGGACGGGCATCACTATTTGTTGCTGCACGGCAGATACGTTTGTAAATCGCAGCACCCGTTGTGCGGGCAATGCCGACTGGCGGAGTATTGCACTTATTTTGCAAAACAGAGTGCCGGCGAAGCGGTAAAAAAGTAAGGAAAGGGAAAGGACGCACGGAGTTGCGGAAGCGTCGGGAGAAAATATGTTTATCGATAAAGTACGAATTTATATCAAATCCGGCAACGGAGGAAACGGCAAAGCGTCCTTTCATACGGAAAAATACGTAGCGAACGGCGGCCCGGACGGCGGCGACGGAGGCAAAGGCGGGGACGTCGTTTTTCTTGCCGATGCGCAGCGCAATACGCTGAACGAATTTTACTATCAAAAGCACTACCGCGCCGAAAACGGCGAAAACGGGGACGTGAACAAATGCTTCGGAAAACAAGGGAAAAACCTTGTGGTCGTTGTGCCCGTCGGCACCGTCGTGAGGGATGTGGAAACGGGCAAAGTCGTTGCGGATTTGTTTGAGGACGGCGAGCAGGTCGTGATTCTGCCGGGCGGCAAAGGCGGCAAGGGCAATTGTCACTTTGCAACCAGCCGCAGACAGGCCCCGGCGTTTGCGCAGCAGGGCGAACGCACGCAGGAGCGTCAGATAGAGCTGGAATTAAAAACGATTGCGGACGTAGGGTTGATCGGGTTTCCGAACGTAGGAAAATCCACCTTGCTTTCCGTGGTATCTGCCGCAAAACCAAAAATCGCCAACTATCCTTTTACGACGCTGGCGCCTAACCTCGGCAGAGTGTCGCACTACGATACCACCTTTTTAATGGCGGATATTCCCGGGTTGATTTCCGGCGCGGCAGACGGGGCAGGACTCGGGCACGAGTTTTTAAGACACGTCGAGCGCACACGGATGCTGGTGCACGTTGTGGATATCAGCGGAAGCGAGGGGCGGGATCCTCTGGAAGATTTTCAAACCATTAACGGGGAATTGGCGCGCTACAGCAAAACGTTGTCGAAAGTGCCGCAAATCGTTTGTCTGAATAAAATCGATATGCCGGACGCCGAGGAGAACGCCAAAAGATTCCGTAAAAAATATGGTAAAAAGTATCGTTGCTTTGAAACCAGCACCATGATTCGGGAAGGAGTGGACGCGCTGCTGGACGAAATCTCCGCCCAACTTGCACTGCTGCCTCCCCCGAAGCGCATCGAAACGGAACAGTTTTCCTTTGCCGGAGGGGATCCGAATGCATTTGAAATCCTGCGGGAGGACGGCGTCTTTTACGTGGTGGGGAACCTTGTGGAGAATCTGGCGCGCAAAGTCGTTCTGGACGATGCGGATTCCTTCCGCTATTTCCAGGGCGTGCTGCGGGAAAAGGGCGTGATTGCCGCCTTACGCAAAAACGGCGTGCAGGACGGGGATATCGTACAGCTCGGCGATATCGAATTTGAATTTGTGAATTAAGGAGAAGAATCTATATGATTTCCACCAAAGAACGCAGTGTCCTGAGGGGCAAAGCAAACACGTTAAAACCATTGGTCACCGTGGGAAAGGGCGGCGCAACCGAAGCCGTAGTGGCCGAAATCGATACGGCGTTGTATCATCGTGAATTGGTAAAAGTGGCGCTGCTGAAGAGCTGTGAGCAAACCGCAAAAGAGGTGGCCTCCGTTGTGAGTGAGGCTCTTGGAGCAGAAGTGGTGCAATGCATCGGGAACAAGGCGGTGTTCTATCGTCTGAGCGAGAAGGAGGGCATCGAGCACGTTTCGCTGTGCTGAAAAGCGCCGTAAAACGGGGAGAAGAGGCGTTTGCCCCGCGCAGAAACTCTGCCGATACCGCAAACGTTTCGTCGCTGCGGTGTCGGAAAGAAAAACTCATAAGGATGGAAAAGGCTCCGTTGTCCGGAGCCTTTTTCTCTTTGTGATTTTATGTTGTTTTGCGGACTTTTTTCCTTGGGAAATTCGCTCTTTTTTGTGTTGCGAAAAGTATCGGGACGCGAGGTTTTTCAATGCCGCAAAGTTCTGGCTTTGGGGGCAGAAGCCGCAAGTCTTCTTTTTGCGTCCCAAAGCGGGGATTTGTTGCCTAAAGAACGGCGGAACTTACGTTATAACGCTTGTTCCACTTTGCATAAAGGGCAAGAAGAACCAGCAACGTTGCCGTAATCAAAGGATACAGCGGGAAAAACGAAAAAACGCTGCTGAGAAGCAGAAACACGGCGGAAAGCAAATAGGCATTGGCGCGTTCTTTGCAAAAAGCCACCGTCAGAAGGCGGTGCCGGCGCGGGGGCGCCGGGGGAAGGGAGGGGAGCAGATCGCTTTCCCGCAGCAGAGAAGCCAGTGTTGCCACGTCGCACACGGTAATTTTTCGGTGCAGAGCGGCGGCAAGCTGCGTGCAGGCGGCGTTGGCGGACGTGCAGAACACAAGAACGTCCTCCGGCGTTTGTTTCAGCATCGGCAGGAGGTCGTCCGGGGAAAGCGGAGCAACGGTAAACTTGCAAAAAACGGCGAAAACGTGCCCGTCCTTTTGAAACAGGCGGTCTTCTTTCGGCTGCCAGCCTTTGGCAAGCAGGAGCGGCTCCGGCGAGAACTCGTGAGTGTACAGGTAGGTTTGCAGCGCCGCCGTTGTTTTTTTGGAGGCGGCAGTGAGTTTTGCCCGTTCGCATTTCCCTCGGAGCAGACGCTGCGAAAGAAAATAGACGACGCACACGAAAAGGCAAGAAACCGCCAGACAAAAAGGCAGACTCGAAAAATAGTAGCGGCTCCACAGCAGGGAAAGCAGCCACACTCCGAACAGGAATAAGAACGTATCGAAAAAACCGGCTTTTTGCATGGTATTCTCCTGAAATGTCGTAAACGACGTTTTCCAAAGTATCGACCGAAAATGTTTTTTTCAAACGGTTGAAGCAGAGCCTTGTTTGTTGTATAATATCCGTATGAGAATCGCAATTTACGGGGGGGCTTTCGACCCTCCTCACAACGGACACGTTTCGGTGGTACAAAGCGCCATCGAAACGCTGCAGACAGAAAAACTGTTGGTAATGCCCACCGGCCGTTCGCCGTATAAAACGCACGGTGCATCTTTTGAGGATCGCGTGAGTCTGTCCGAGGCGGCGTTTTGCCCGTTCGGGGCAGAAGTCAGCCGGGAGGAAGGCACCGACGAGCAGAGTTATACGTACCTAACTTTGCAGCGGTGGAAAGAAAAATATCCCAACGACGAATTGTTTTTTATTCTCGGAGCGGATAGTTTAAGAGATTTTCACACCTGGCGCAACCCGAAGCGTGTCGTGCAGTTGTGCACCTTAGCGGTATATCCGCGCCCCGGGGTGGATCTGGCGCGGGTGGTGGAAAGGCAGAAACGCAGGTTCGGCACGGAAATTGCGATCCTATCCGGGGAATGTCTGGACGTATCGTCCACGGCCGTCCGGTGGAAAGCGCAATTCGGTCTGCCGTTAGAGGAGGTTCCGCCTGCGGTAGCGCAGGAAATTTTGGCCAGGGGGCTATATCGCGAATATCGGTCGATGACGCAAAAACTGCAGAGCGCCCTCACGCCGGAGCGGTATCTGCATACCTATCGCGTGGTATTGAAAGCGTTGGAATTAAACCGGCAGCTGCACTTAAACGAAGAGCAGGTCGTAACGGGTTGTATTCTGCACGATTGCGCCAAATACCTTCCGGAGGAAGTCGCCGTCAGATACGGTGTGGAAAAGTATCCCAGGGCAGTGCGGCATGCCTTTTTAGGCGCTTACGTCGCAAAGGAAGAATACGGTATACGGGACGAGGCCGTTTTGTCTGCCATTCGGTATCACACAACGGGCAAACCGAAAATGTCAAAACTGGAACAATTGGTTTACGTTGCGGATAGTATCGAGGACGGCCGCAAAGGCGCAGCTCTGCCGAAAATACGCAAAACGGCGGCAAGGAATTTCGAACGGGGCTTTTTGCAGTGCCTGCAGAACAACTATCGCTATGCAAAGCGGTCCCAGGAATATCTGTGCCCGCTGACGGAAGAATGTATGGAATTTTATACGGGAGAAAGAAAATGACGGATTACGAAAAAGTACAGCAAATATGCAAAGTGTTGGCATCGAAACGCGCTACGGAAATCAACGTGCTGAATCTGCAAGGAGTCAGCGACGTAGCAGATTATTTCGTGGTATGCAGCGGTCGTTCGACGCCGTTGGTAAAAGCGCTTGCGCGTTACGTCGACGAGGAAATGAGTCAACTCGGCGTGGAGTTGAAACGCAGTGAGGGAATGCGCGAAGGCAGATGGATCGCACTGGATTTTGACAACGTGATGGTGCACATTTTCCATCAGGAAGCACGGGAATTCTATCAGTTGGATAAACTATGGGCAAACGGCACCAATTTGACGCATTACGAAGAGGAAGAACCGAAAAAACAAAAGAAAGCGTAAGTTTCGTGCGCTTTTACAAAAAGATCGAAAGACGAAAGAAAGGCAAACGGGTT
>CAKPYT010000020.1 GCA_934203075.1 uncultured Clostridia bacterium
CCCTTGGAGGGGGATAGGTTCGCAGAAAAAGCGAAAGAACGCTTTCTTCGAAATGTCCGCTGTTGCCGGCGGAGGAAAAGAAAAACGGGCGAGGAATTTTCCTCGCCCGTAAGTAATATGCGCTTTAGCGTTTATAGTGATTTTCCGGTGTGGTCTTCACCGTTTTCTTAAAGCGTTTTGTAATCAAGGTGATAATCAAAATCAAAGCCGCAACGACCATGCCCATTCCGGAGAGTAACAGCCAGTTGATGGGCTCTTTTTGCGTGGGGGTGGAGGGGGTTTCCGGTTCGTCATCCGTATCCTCGTCCTCTTCCACTTCCGGTTCGACTTCTTTCACGCGCAAATCGCGGCCGACGAAGTTTTGTTGTGCTCCTGCGCCTTCCGTCAGTTCTTTCGCCGTAAGGGTAACGTCTACCACTTTTTCTTCTTCTTTCACTTCTTCGGAGATGAAAGCTTTTTCAGAAAGTTCATTAAAAGTGCTTTCCGAAAGGGTTGCAAGCGCTGCGCTGTCGAACACGACAATGCCTTGACTGCCTTTTTCATTCAAAGTAGCAACCGTAGCGTCTCTGTCGCCGTTCCACAATTCCAACGTGGCTGTTTTATCGTATTCACCCGTTGCAACCAGGAAGTTGAACTGATAGAACCCGTCGCCGAAGTCCGTTACGCTTTCTGCATTCAGGATGCGGCCGCTTGCCAGCCCTGCAGCCGTCAGACTGTTGGAGAGCACGGTGGTTCCGTTTGCTTCCTCCGTCGTGAGGGTAGTGGGCTTCAGGGTCAGGTATACGTTTGCCTTTGCTCCGTCTTTTGCTTTGGCCAATACGCTGATGCGATAGAAGCTGTTTTTAGTAAGCGTAAAGCTGTTGTAGATGCCGCTTGCGGTTTTCACACTGTGGTCAATCACATATACGCTTTCTCCGCCGTAAGTCGGGAAGTCCGCCGCGGTAAGGGCAATGCCGCTTAATGCAAAGTTCGTTTTGGTCAGCACGCCGCTCTTGACGGAAGCAAGGTCGTTCGGAACAAGTTCGTTGTTGCCGCCGACAAAAGCCATGCCGCCATACAATACGGTCCAGTTCGAAGCAGCCATCGGGTAGGTGCCCGGGTCATTCGTCAAAGTGGAAGAGAAGCTGCCGTTCGTCAGGGTAGAGCTGTTCGAAGAAGCCAAAGATAACGATTTGGAATAGCTGCCGCCTGCAGAAGAGTATTCGCTTGCGGTGATTTCCACCATTTCGAAATCCGTCAGGTAAAGGGTTCCGGTGGTGGCTACGTCGCCCGCATTCGGAATTTTCTTTCCGAGGTATGCCTGCAGCGACAGGGTGTGATCCGCTTCGTTATCCGGTTGAATGAAGAAACTGTATTCTACCCAGCCGTTGTAGGTGCTTTCATCATCGTCCGGGGTGGCAACGTTGCTGAATACGGCAGAGTTGCCGGACGCATTGTCCGTAAGGTACAGGTAAGCACCGAGGTTTTGCAATGTATTTTCCGTTTTGACCCACATCGAAACACGATAGTATTTGTTCGCAGGTGCGTTTACGGCAATATTGGCAAAAGATACGCCTTTGGAAAGTTTCGTCGTGTCGCTGTTTGCAATTTCGTAAATCTTGCTGAGCGCGGAGGAGCTTGCGTAGAAGGGCAGTTCTTCCTCCGTGTGTTGCGCGCGGTATTCGTCGTGCGTCAATACACCCACTTCGCTTCCCGCCGGAACCCAAGTGCTATCAAACAGGTTTGTAGTCGTGTCCGTATCGCTTTCGTAAGAGTGGTTGGAAATGCGAGCCGCCGGAGTTTCCGCATTGGCTACGAAAGCGCCCTTGGTGCTCTTTGCAGAGATAGCTCCGTCCACGAACAACGTTCCTTTTGCCGGGTTGCCCGAGGTGCCGCAAGCCACTTCCAGATAGGCCGCGTTCGAGGAAGTTTTGCTGGATTCAATCAAAAATTTGTATTCCGTCCAGCTATCGTCGTTCACTACGGTAATTTCTTCCAGAACGGTTGCACTTGCCGTGTAGCTGTTTTTCAGACGAATCGTAGCAGTGCCTTCCGTCAGGGATGCTTTGACCCAAACGGAAATCTCGGTATACAACCCGCTGGAGAAAGACAAACTGGAAGAAACGACGGAAGCATAGGTTGTCGTCTTGTTTGCAATCAGCAGCACTCGCTTGCTGTCTACGTAATCTTCGTCCGTAGAGTAATCACGGGAAAGCGTAGGCGTCTGCGGATCGGTTACGGTCAGCCCGCGTTTTGCCAGCTCTTCCGCCACTTTCGCAAACCCTGCGCCGGTATCAATGACGCCGACCGTAGATTCTTCGTTATTCTCGCGGTTGATACGCCAATCTTTCGGCAAATAGGGATACAGCACCGTAGGACCTTCGGCAATCGTATAGTCGAAGTTGCCGTTGGAAATTGTACCGTATTCGGTCGGGGACTGAATCGGATCGTTTTCCTGCTCGGACGGAGTCGGTGCCTGATACAACGCAAAAATCAAAGTCAGCGTCAGCACGATGACGGTCGCAACCGAAACGATGCTCAACGTCCATTTCTTTTTCCGTTGCACTTGTGCGGCCAGCGCGGAAGGAACCGCAGCGGTTTTCGCTTTGCCTCCGGCCGGGGTGTAAGTTTTCTTTGTGTTCTTACTCATTCTTTTCACCTTGTCTTGTAATAATTTGTTGCCTTGTAGAAAGCAAAGAGAACACTCTGCCTCATACTCTCAATATTCTAACTCAAAACGCGCTAAAAATCAATTACTATTCTTCACTATTTTATAGTATTTTCCAAAATCGTCTAAAAATCTGGTGAAACGGGAACACTTTGTGTCGTTCGAAAGAAAGAATTGTGTTCAAAAAGAAAAAAGAGGGAAAGAAACGGGAGGGAACAGAACGTGACAAAGCAAAGACTTTCGCTTTTGGCCTGTGGCATTGCCATCGGGTTCATCAACGGATTCCTCGGCGGCGGGGGAGGGATCCTTGTGGTAACGGTACTTTTAACCGTATTGAAAATTCCGCAGCAAAAAGCACATGCCACGGCTCTGTGGGTGATTTTGCCCTTGAGTCTGGTCAGTGCCGTGTTTTACGTGCTTACCGGCAGTGTGGATTGGTTCTGCACGCTGTTTGTAACGATCGGCGTTGTTGCGGGCGGAGTTACCGGGGCACTGCTTCTGAAAAAGAGCAACGATGTATTCTTAAAGTTGTTGTTTTCCGTGGTGATGATTGCGGCCGGCGTGCGGATGCTTTTGTAACGATACGCGCACGGGTTTCCGGGGGCAAGGGAGAATTGCGGTTGCTCGTTGGAGGAGAAACCAACCATAACGCAAGTCGAAAGAAATAAGGAGAAATAAGGGACATGGAGATTGTTTGGTATATCGTATTCGGGTTTGCTTCCGGAATTCTGGGAGGGATGGGCATGGGCGGCGGAACATTGCTGATTCCGCTTTTAAATTTTCTGGATCTTCCGCAGCAGTCGATACAGGCGGCAAATCTCATCAGTTTTTTGCCGATGGCCGTTGTGGCATTGACACTGCATTTTCGCAACGGACTGGTACAAACAAAGGAAACGGAGTGGTTGATTATTCCCGCTGCAATCACCGCTGCCGTGGGGGCGTTCTGGACCAAAGACGTTTCCGCAAAATTGCTGCGCATTTGCTTCGGCATCTTTTTGGTGCTGCTGGGCGTCTGGCAGTTCGTGAAAGGGGTAAAAAGTAAAAAAGCGCAAGGGAGCGAAAAAGAAAGATCTTCTGCAGAGGGGAATGGAGGCAAGGAGGAAAAAGCCGTGGAGTGTGGGCAAAGCGACCCCGAAGAGGCATCCGGAAGGAAAGTGCAAACGGAGGAAACGAAAAAAGATCGCCGGGAGTGAGCGTCGTAAGCGGAGGCCCCCGAGGAGGGCTGTGCGGCACGTGTAAAACGGTGCGGCCTCCTTGCGGCCTCTTTTATAAAGTTAAAATAATTTCCGTAAAACGAAAAAAAGAAAAAGGGAAAAAGAAATCCGAAATTTATTGAAGTAAACAACGATTGGTTTGTTTACTTTTTTATTTTTGTATGTTACACTGTTGACGTTATAAATATTGATTGTGGGGCGTTCTGCACTTCCCATCAATCGAACGTTTAGGAGGAGTATTTTGGCTAAAATCGAAACGAAAACGTTCCCGCGCGGAACCCATTTCGACGACAGAAAGTACACCGCCGGGAGCCCCATCGAAGTGATGCCCGCCCCGAGCGATGTGTATCTTGCACTGTCTCAGCATGTGGGTGCCCCTGCGAAGGCCGTAGTTGCGGCGGGGGACAAGGTAAAACAGGGCCAACTCGTGGCGGAAGCAAGCGGAAACGTCAGCGCGAATATCTATTCGTCCGTCAACGGGGAAGTGGTCGGGGTCGAAAAACGCCGTAACAATCAAGGGGTGTTGGCAGACTACGTGCACGTCAAGGCCGACGGAAGCGAAGGAACATGCACCCTCTCCCCGCTGGAAACGATCAATCGCGAAACGGTGACGAACCGCATTCGCGAGGCCGGTATCGTAGGGCTGGGCGGCGCAGGTTTTCCGACGGCGGTGAAGGTCGCGGCGGACGTAGATACGTTAATTATTAACGCTGCGGAATGCGAACCGTACCTGACTTGCGACCATCGCCTGATGCTGGAGCATCCGGAAGAGGTCATCGAGGGCGTTCGGCTGTTGGCAACGGCTTGCGGAGCGACAAGTATCATCATCGGTGTGGAAGAAAACAAGGTGGATGCTTATGAAGCGCTGTGCGGTCACGAAGGCGTGCAGGTGCAATTGCTGAAGAAGAAATATCCCCAAGGCGCCGAAAAACAGCTGATTTATGCTTTGACCAAACGGAAAGTTCCCGCAAAAGGGCTGCCGAAGGATGTGAAGGTTAACGTCAATAACGTTGCAACGGCTTACGCCGTGTACGAAGCGGTAAAGCGGAACAAACCGTTGTACGAAAGAGTCGTTACCGTCAGCGGACGCGGGTTCAAGCAGCCGAAGAACCTGTTGGTAAAGGTTGGTACGCCGTATCAGGCATTGGCGGATTTCTGCGGCGGTATGAGCGAAGAAACCGTAAAACTGATTGCGGGCGGGCCGATGATGGGTTTTGCTTTGACGGACGTTTCCGGTGTCGTCACCAAGACGGATTCCGGTCTGTTGGCATTGGAGGCCTCCGAAGCGTTTCTCGGCGAATCCACCGCATGCATCAATTGCGGCAGATGTGCAACCGTTTGCCCCATGAATCTGATGCCGATGTATATCGATTTTAATGCGCAGGCCGGAGATTTTGCCGCTGCCGCGCAATATGGGGCAGAGCACTGTATCGAATGCGGTTGCTGTGCATACGTTTGCCCGGCAAAACGCAACATCGTGCAAAGCGTGCGTTTAACGAAAGCAGAATTGAGGAGGAGAAAGTAATATGGCAAAACTCGTATTAGGCGGTTCTCCTCACGTCAGAACCAAAAGAACGACGAAAAGCATCATGATCGACGTTTGTATCGCGTTGATTCCTGCTTTCGTTGCGGCTGTTTATTACTTCGGTTTGAACGCCTTGCTCATCACGGTTATTTCCGTTGCGGCAGCGATTGCTTCCGAAGTCGTGTATCGTCTCATTCTCAAAGTTCCGTTCCGGCGCATCTGGGCCGAATTCGATTTCTCGTCGGTCGTGACGGGGATTCTGATTGCGTTCAATATGCCGTCGAACATCGAATGGTATGTCCCTGCTTTGGCAAGCATCTTTGCCGTAGTGGTGGTAAAAATGTTGTTCGGCGGAACAGGCAAAAACTTGTTTAATCCCGCAATTGCCGGGCGTATTTTCGCTTTTATCAGTTTTTCCAGCATGGCAAGTGCTTTCGGCGAACCGTTGACCTCGGCGGACTATGCGTTCGGTAATTTCGTAACGAAGCCTTTTTCCGGCGCTACTCCGTTGCAGCAGATGCTGCAGGGCAGCATTCCTACGGATACGTTGTCGCTCTTTTTGGGCAACCATGCAGGGGTCATCGGCGAAACGTGTGTTTTGGCGTTGCTCATCGGGTTTGTCTATCTGATTGTGCGCCGCGTAGTAGATTGCCGTTTCCCGCTGATTTATATTGCGGTCACCGGTTTATTCACGGTGGCTCTGAACGGCTTTGATTTTGCATATTTCCTGCCGTCGATTCTGAGCGGCGGATTGATGCTCGGCGCTATTTTTATGGCGACGGATTACGTAACGACGCCGAACACCAAGCTCGGCAACTATCTCTATTTCGTATGCCTCGGGCTGCTGACGGCAGGGCTGCGCAAAGCTACCGGTTGTGAAGTCGTGTCCTTTGTGATTCTGTTAATGAACCTTACCGTACCGCTGTTCGATAAGTACCTGATGCCGAAACCCTTCGGGATGAAAGAAGCACAGGCTCGTACAAAGGAGGAACAATAATTATGAAAAAGATAAATCCTTCTTTTATGACGGTGTTGGTGCTGGTGATCATTGCACTTTGTTCCGGGGCGATTCTTGCCGTAGTGAACGACGTTTGCTACGTGTCGGAAGAAGAAAAGAACAATCGTGCTCTTGCGAAAGTGTACGAATCGAAGTCTTTCACCACGAAAGAAATCAACGCCGAGTTCGCCGGAAGACCCTGTGCGGACGATTCTGCCAATACGGATACCGTCAAAGGCGTTTGGCAGGCGGAGGACGGAACCTACGTGCTGAAAGCCCGCGGAAACGGCGGCTACAGCAACGGTTGGGTGGAAGTGATGGTTGCACTTTCTGCCGATCCGGAAAATGCAAAAAATATTTTGATTAAAAACGTTGCTCTGAGCGATAACGAAGGCCAAAGCTTCATCGGGAACGTCAACGCAGCGTTTTTGGCTCAGTTCAAAAAGAGCCTTGCGGATGACTTTATGCTGAATAAGGAAAGCACCGGCGAAGGAACTTATATCGATCCCGTTTCCGGAACCAGCAAGTCTTCCCGTGCCATTAAAAATGCGGTGAATATCGCATTGTACTACGCACGTAACGCACTCGGCCTGGGCGAAAATCCGGAAGCGGACGGCTTGAAAGCCGTATTGCAGCTGGATGCGGCTTATGCTTCCTTCACGATGGCAAGCACGCCGATTTATGCGTTGTATCAACAAAACGAAACCGTGAAACTGAATTACGTTTACGTCTCTTCCGTTGCAGAGCAACAAAACTACGTCGGTTTTGTGTTTGCCGCGGGCAACGAAACGATTGCCGTCATGGCAGCGAAGGACACGGCTTCCGTCCTGCAGGCGAAAGTGCTTGCAAACGGTGCGCTTACGGGGGATCCGTCGGCGGAAAACAAAGCCGTAATCGACGTACAGGTTGCAGTTTATACCAAACTTTTGAAAAACCCGGCATCGGCCAGCATCAAGAGTGTGGAAAAGGCCACGGAAGGTGAAAAAGCGACCTACACCGTTATTACCCGTCAGGGCGTGTACGGTATGGATCCTTCGATTACCGTAAAAGTCGTGGTGGAAAAAGGCACGGTAACGTCGGTAGAGTACCTCAGCCAGATCTGGCAGGGGGCCGAAATCTTCGGAGATAAGGCAGTGAAGGCAGAAGCGTTTGTCGGCAAAACGATCACGACTTTGGAACAGATGCAAATCGGTTCCGAAGGGTTCGGTGCCGGGGCTACGAACACTTCGCATAATATTTACGACGCCGTAAGATTCTGCCTGTACGATCAGCAGGGAGGCGCAAACTGATATGAAAAAGAAAGATATTATTCTGAACGGGTTAATTCGTCAGAACCCGATCTTTAAATTGGTGTTGGGTACCTGCCCGACGCTGGCATTGACCACCGCTCTTTCGAACGGCATCGGCATGGGGCTTGCGGTCACGTTCGTATTGACCTGCAGCAACGTTGTAATTTCGTTGTTGCGCAAAGTTATTCCGGATAAGGTCCGTATTCCCGCATTCGTTTTGGTCATTGCGACTTTCGTTACGGTAGTACAATTGGTTATGGCAAAATTCTTGCCGGATCTGTACGATTCGCTGGGGGTCTTCTTGCCGCTGATCGTGGTGAACTGCCTGATTCTTGCGCGTGCGGAAGCATTTGCAAGCGTAAACGGCGTGTTGGACAGCGCCATCGACGGCGTCTCCATGGGGCTCGGTTATATGGCAAGCATGTGTATTATGTGCACCATTCGTGAAGTGCTCGGCAAAGGGGAATTGCTCGGAATGCACCTGTGGGATTTCAAAATCGCCTTCTTTGCCAATGCGTCCGGTGCGTTCTTTACGTTCGGCGTGCTGATTGCTCTCTTCACGTGGGTCAGCGGCATTGTGGAGCGTAAGGCCAAACAAAAACAATACGCAGTCGAGCACGCCGTGCCGGTTGCGGCAGAAACCGCGGAGGTGAAATAAGATGGGAATTTTAACTTTAATTATCGGCGCGGTTTTTGTAAATAACTTCGTGCTTGTGCAATTTCTGGGAATCTGCCCCTTCCTGGGCGTCAGCAAAAAAACGGACAGTGCCCTGGGGATGGGCGTTGCGGTTATCTTCGTTATGACGTTGGCTTCCGCCATTACGTACGCCATCAACACCTGGATTCTGGTTCCGTTAAAAATTACCTATCTGCAAACGATTGCTTTCATCTTCGTTATCGCTGCGCTCGTGCAGATTCTGGAAATGATTCTGAAAAAAATCTCTCCGTCGCTGTATTCCGCGTTGGGGGTGTACCTGCCGCTGATCACGACGAACTGTGCAATTCTCGGTGTGGCACAGCTGAACGTTACGACGGCCACCATCACCAACATCGGTCTGGCAATGTTGAACGGCTTGTTCAGCGGTGTCGGCTTTACGCTTGCGATTTTCCTTCTGAGCGGTCTGCGTGAAAAGTTGGATAAAGTAAACGTACCCAAGCCGTTGAAAGGGTTCCCGATGACGTTGATTACCGCTTGCTTTATGGCAATGGCATTCTACGTGTTCTCGATGGTACAGATGTAACGGGAGGAGGAACGCAAAATGATCAGTATGTTACTTTTTCAAGAAATCAATATTCAAACGCTTCTTTTCTCTGCCGCTTTGATGGTCGGCATTGCCGTGATTTTCGGTATTCTGATTGTCATCATTTCGAAAGTTTTCGAAGTGCAGAAGGATTCCAGAATCGATGACGTTTTGGCTCATCTGCCAAAGGCAAATTGCGGCGGATGCGGTCATCCCGGATGCGAAGGTTTTGCCAAGGCTCTCGTCGAGGGAACTGCAAATATCAACGATTGTGCACAGACTTCTGCCGAAGATAAAGCGGAAATCGCCAAAGTGCTCGGCATTGAGTTTGCGGGCAGCGAACCCACGAAAATGGTTGTGGCTTGCTGCGGCGGCGAACAGTGCAGCGACAAAGCAGATTATCAGGGCTATGGGGACTGCGTGTCTCAAAACATGCTTGCAGGAGGCAAAAAGGCATGTTCCGCGGGATGCATGGGCATGGGTACTTGTGCCGAAGCCTGCCCGAGTTATGCGCTGAAAATATCCCAAAGCCTGCCGGAGTTCGATCAAAGCCTGTGCACTACTTGCGGATTGTGCGCAATGGCATGCCCTAAAAAACTGATTCACCGGATTCCTCAGTCTGCCAAAGTGTATATTGCTTGCTCCAGCGAGTGCCGCGGAAAGGACGTGATGAGCGTTTGCAAAATCGGGTGTATCGGCTGCGGAATGTGCGCGCGTAATTGCCCGCAGGGGGCCATCCAGATGGTCAATAACCTGCCCGTCATCGATTATTCGAAGTGTACGAATTGCGGCACCTGTGTGGCAAAATGCCCGCGGAAATGCATCAAAACGATTGACTAGTTCTTGTTTCGATTTATCCTGAAAAGAAAAGGCAACCGAAAAGGTTGCCTTTTTGTATGCAAAAGGGTTGTCGGCAGGAAAGAATTTGGGGGCGTGCGCTTGCGGAAGTCTTCCGTTGAAAGAAAAAGGAAAACGTCTTCCCGTAACTTTTTTTGTACACTCCGTCGGAGTGCAATGTGTTTACGGGAGGGGATACGGTGATTTCCGAGAAAGAATAAAAAAACAGGCTTTTCGCATCGAAAAAAATATCAGAAAATCTTCAAATATTTGATATTACGGCCTTTTCAATTGAAAATATCTGTGCTATAATGCTATATAATTATCGGGCAGAGTGCCCATCAGGAGAGAAACACTTTGGAAAGAATCGGCTTAATTGATTTGGGTTCGAATACGGCAAGATTGGTTGTCTTTGATATTCTGGACGGCGGATATTTCTGTGTCGTAGACGAAATGCGAGAAACGGTACGCTTGGGAGAAATGGAAAAAGATAACGTTCTGAAATCTTCGAGAATGGCGCAGGCCATCAGCACGTTGAAACTGTTTCAAAAAGTATGCGAAGTTCAAAAAACGGATCGCATCGTAGCGTTTACTACGGCGGCCGTACGTATGGCAAAAAATCAAAAAACCTTTTTGAACGAAGTGTTCACGGCAACGGGGATCCGTTTGCGTGTGCTGAGCGAAGAAGAAGAAGCGACCTATATCTATCAGGGCGTCATCAACTCTATGGATATTCCGAAAGGGTTGATTATGGAAATCGGCGGAGGCAGTACGAAACTGGTGTACTATAACCGTCGAAACATTTTGCATCAGGAAGTTTTACCTTTCGGCGAAGTCACCCTTTCCGAATTGGGAGAAAAAGATTCCGGTGAAGATCACGCATTGGTGGTGGAAGCGTTTGTAAAAGAACAACTCTCCAAAGTGGAGTGGCTGCAGGAACTCGAACCGGAAGTACAGTTGATCGGCGTCGGCGGGACGTTCCGCAATCTGGCGCGCATTTCGCATAAAATCAAGAAAGTATCGATGGAAATGATTCATAACTATCATATTTCGTCGGCAGATTTCGATAATATCTATCACATGATGAAAGTGTTGGATATCGACAAAAAGGTGAAAATCCGCGGGCTGTCTTCGCTGCGTGCGGATATTTTCCCCAGTGCGTTGTCCGCAATCAAAGCAGTGATGGAGTATTGCCATTTCGATACCATTGTCACCGGCAGTTGTGCCGTGCGCGAGGGGATGATGTTTAACTATGCGGTTCCGCAAACGTTGGAAAAACCGATTTCCGACGTGCTTGGACACTCCCTGCACACGTATATGAAAAAACTGCATTGCGATGAAGCCCACGGAGAACAGGTGTTTAATCTGTGCGTGCAGTTGTTCAAACAATTGCGCGTGCTGCACAAATTCCCCAGGAGTTACGTAAAAATCTTGCGTACGTGTGCGCTTCTTTGTGACGCGGGACTTAGTTTCAAGTTCTATAAAAACCAAAAGCATGCGGCGTACGTCATTCTGAATGCGACTCTATACGGGTTGTCGCATCACGATATCATCGTTGCCGCCATGGTAACGGATATTTATGACAGAGAGGACGCTAACGTACAGGATTGGGCAAGGTATCGCGACGTTCTGACGGATGAAGATCTGGATGCCGTTCGTAAACTTGCGGTAATTCTGCGCTTGGCCGTGGCGCTGGATAAAAGCCGTAACGGTGTGGTGACGGAGATTAACTGTGATGCTTTGGGCGACAGTGTCATCATGAAGCTGGAAACGCAGGGGGATGCCTTGCTGGAATTGCGCGAAGCGCAAAAAGCGTTGGGGGACTTCAAAAAAGTATTCCGCAAAAACCTGGAAATTTTGTAATCGATATTGTACAAACAGAAAACAACCGCAAAAGCGGTTGTTTTTTTGAAGAGAACAAAGCCGTACCGGGCTGTCTCGCTATTCCGAACTTTACAAGTTTAGAAAAGTGTATTATAATAAAACTATGAAATTGATTTTAGCATCGCAAAGCCCAAGGCGCAAAGACTTGTTGGCCGGGCTTCATCTTCCGTTTGAAGTGGTACCTTCTCATTTCGACGAGAGTACCGTCGTTGCGGTCAGCCCCCGCTTGGAAGTGCAGGCACTTGCCGCAGGAAAAGCGCGGGAGACGGCAAAAGGGCATCCGGATGCCGTTGTGATCGGGGCGGATACCGTTGTAGCTTTGGACGAAAAAATTTTGGGAAAGCCCAAAAGTCCTGCAGAAGCAAAGCAAATGCTGCGGATGCTTTCCGGCAGGACGCACGACGTCTTTACGGGCGTGTGTGTCGTTTGCAGGGGGAAAGAAGTTTCCGAATGTGCGGTTACGCACGTGACGTTTCGGGAGTTGTCTCCGGAAGATATCGAAGAGTATGTGCAAACGGGCTCCCCGTTCGATAAGGCCGGGGCCTATGGCATTCAGGATTGTGATTTCGTGCGGCATTACGAAGGGGAGTATGAAAACGTAATGGGATTACCGCTATGTACGGTAAAAAAACTGTTGACTTCGGTAGGAGTGGAATTATGAAACAGATTTTAGTGGATTTCGGTTCGGATTATCTTTATTTAAGTTTGGTCGGACATCCGGAAGTATTGGCAGAGCCTGCCTTGGTGGCGGTAGATAGTACCACGGGTGTCGTGAAAGCCGTCGGTGCGGCCGCAAAAAAAGCAAGCGGCTGTACTTTGGTCCGGCCGATTGTGGAGGGCTGCCTCGTACAGGAAGCTTATGCCGTGGCCTTATTCCGGCATGCCGCGCAAAAGTTAGGGACGTCCTTTACCAGATCAAAAGTGATTTGCGGAACTTCCGTAGGGCTGAACAGCAGAGATAAGGCAGCGATTGAATCGTTGTTTAATCAGTTGGGAGTAAAGGGAACGGTGTTTGTGGAAAGCGCCATTGCGGATTATTGTGTCGTTCAGGAAGAATTCGGCGTTTCCGATGCTCTCATCGTGAACATCGGTGCGGATTGCTCGGAAGTAACATATATGCAAAACGGCAGGATTTTGGGCGGTGGCAGCGTGTATATTGCGGGCAATCGTCTGGACAGTACCATTGCATCGTATCTGGAAGATAAATATCAATTGCAATTAACGGAAGAACAGCTTCGCAACGTGAAAGAGCAATGCGTATCGCTTTACGCTAACGACGTTTCCTCTCAGACAATCACGGGCACCACGCCGGACGGAGAAAAAACGGTGTCGCTCGGAGCCCGGGAACTTTACGATGCGGTCTCGTATCTGATTTCCCGCGTGCTGGAGGTTGCAAAAGGGCTGCTGCGCGAAGGCCCGTCTGCCGATACGGAGGTATATCTCACCGGCGGAACGGCACAATTGCAAGGGCTGGATAGTTTTGTATCGCAGGAATTGGGCAGGCCCGTGCACGTGCTGGAGCATGCGGAGCGCTCTGTATTGGATGGATTACGTCTGTATGTAAATAAAAAGAAAGAAGAAAACGCGACAGAATAAGTAGTATAAAACTTGTTGGAACAACCCTTCAGACGAAGGAGGGGGGAAAGGAAAACGCAAAAAGAATATCGCAGGGAGGAGGCTTTTGACTCCTCCTTTTTTCTTGCGACGGAAGAGAAAACTGTCGAATTTCGTCTGTTTTTCTCTAACGTCTTTACGGCGTTTTTTTGCGCTGTATAATGAGGGTCTACGGGAGGGGGCATATGGCGCGAAAAATCGTTATCACAAGCGGAAAGGGAGGCGTCGGCAAAACCACGCTTACGGCAAGGTTGGGCATGGCTCTGGCACGGCGAGGAATACGCGTTGCTTTGGTGGATTTAGACTTGGGGTTGAATAATCTGGATGTTGCTTTCGGGGTGGAAAACCGTGTCGTATTCGACTTGTCGGATGTCATCGAGGGGAGATGCCGCATCAAACAGGCGTTTGTACAACCGTACGAAATTCCTACGTTGTATCTGTTGCCGAGCAGTCATGCTCCGTTGGAAATCACACAGCAAAACGTGCGTTTACTTGTGCAAAAAATGGAACCGCTTTTCGACTATATCCTTTTTGATTGTCCCGCCGGGATCGAAACAGGGTTCCATCGGGCAGTCTCCTGCGCAGAAGAAGCCATCGTAGTGTGTACTCCCAATCTCAGCAGCATTCGGGATGCCAATAAAGTGCTGGGGCTGCTCGAAACTTATGATTTGCATTCCGTTCGTATCGTGGTAAATCGCATGCGCGGAGATTTGGTAAAAAGCGGGGAAATGATGGATGCTTTTCAGATTTTCGGTTTATTGCAATGCGAGCCTTTGGGCATCTTGCCGGAGTGGAGTTGTATGCCGAGCGACCTTTCCGCCAAGGGATCGAAAGAGCAGGAAGAGGCCTTCGATCTCGTTGCCGGGAATCTGCACGACGGAACCTGCTACTTGTATGACTATCTGTATCGTTACCGCTCCCTTTGGGAACGATGGAAGGCCAGGAGGGCAAAATGACGCTTTCGGATTATCAAAGAGCAAAAAATCTGTTAAAAAACAATCAATCCTCCCGCATGGAGGAGAAGCTTTCCACAGAGTTGTATCGGCTGTTCCGAAATTATATGCAGTTGGATCCGTCAGACGTTTTTGTTGAGTTCGCGTCAACGGAACAGGAGGTCGTTTGTACGGTTTCGGTAAAGGGTAAAAACTGTAAGGCATACCCGCAGACCGTTCGCTGATTCTCTTTCGGAGGGGTTCTATCCGCTGCACATCCGGAATATATTATCGTAGTTTTATGGGGGTGCTCTATGAAATACGATGATATGCCGAAACTGGTATGTGTTGCAGAAGAAGAGGATTGGTTAAGCGTAAACTATGCGGAAGAAGCGTTTACCGAAACGCCGCAAAGCGAAGCACTTGCGGGGGAAGAACGTGGGCTCGAAATCGACGCGCCGAAAACCGGGCTTGACGCAGCGCCGGAGAGCGCGGCGCTCCCCTCGGAAAATGCCGCAGTGCCGGAGGATCCGAACCTGTCGGAGCGGGAACTGCAGCCGCGTTTTATCCGTCGCAAACGGAAAAACAAAAAGCATCATCGCAAAAATTTGTGGAAAATGGTGGCCGCTGCCGTCGCGGGAATTGCCATTTTCTGCGGATTGCTGCTGGCCGACGGAGGAATGCAGGGTGTTTTCGATTACGCAAAACAAACGTATATTTCCGTCTTGACGACGGAGCAAACGTATCTTTCCGTGGAACTGCCTGCATGTACGACGGTACAAAGCGTGGAGGACGGCGCGGTAGTGTTTTCCGGCGGCAGGCTCGTGCTGAATTTGCAAAGCGGGGAAGTAACGGAAGCGGCCAACGGCACGGTTGTGGTGCAGGCCGGGGAAGATTTGCAATACCGCTATACGGGTCTGACGGACGTGATGGTATCTGTTTCACAGCAGGTGCAACCGCAGGATATTCTCGGCAAATACGAAAATCAGGCACGGGTGGAAATGTTCTACCGTGGAAAACCCGTTAAGAACATGCTGCAAGAGAACAGGACGCTCGTTTGGAACGTATAACGTGGAAAGTCAGCCCAAGTTTCTTTGCGCTGGCTTTTTTCTTTGTGCTGTGCCGCCAATCCACGCTGTTCGCCTGGTACATGCTGGCCGTTTCCCTGCACGAGTGTTCGCATGCCGTGGCAGCGCGTAAGCTCGGCTATCGGTGCAACGTCATTTGCCTCTCGGCATTCGGTGCCGTGCTCTACGGAGAGTTCCTGAGCCTTCCCCGCAGGGACGAAATTGTCATTGCGCTTGCTGGGCCTTTGTGCAACCTGGTTTTGGCGCTCTGTTTCGTGGCTCTTTGGTGGATTGCCCCCGTTTGTTTCGTTTTTACGCAACCGTTCGTATGGGCAAATCTGACGATCGCTTTAACCAACCTTTTGCCTTGCTATCCTTTGGACGGCGGCAGGGTTTGGCTCGCGCTGTTTTCGGGCGGAAAAACAACCGCCGGCCGCGCACTGCAAATCATCGGGAGCGTACTGTCCGTTCTCTTGTTTTGTGCGTTTTTACTCAGTCTTTTCGGAACGCCAAACTTCACGCTCGGTCTGTTTGCCGTGTTTCTGTTTTCGGGAGGAATTCAGATGAAAAACGAAAGATACTATCGCAGGCTTCTTTCCAAAGAGGTTCTTACCGTCAAACTAAAACGCGGAGCCGTTCTGCACCGTCTGGTCGTGCCGCAAGAAATGCCGCTTTGGCAAATCGCCAAGCGCATCGGGACGGATTGGTTCGAAATATCGGTGTTTTTTAACGAGCGGGAACTGGCAACCATCAACTCCCTGCAGTTGTTGGAGTTGTTGCAGAAGTTTTCGCCGCAAACGTCAGTGGGGGAGGCTTGCCGGCATCGCAACGACTTTTAGAAGTTTCCGGATTTGTTTTCCGGAAGTCGTCAGGTTATTTTTAAGAAAAAAAGTACGTCGGTTGCATTTTCAAAGCAACCGCTTTGTGCTATAATACGAGTGAAAAAGCATACTGGCAAGGACTTTTTCGCGACGATTTCAACAGAAACGACGGATTTGCAATGGCAAAGCCGCAGGCAACAGAAGTCGCAGAAAAGGTACAAACCGGCGTCTGTAACCAAAGAAGAACGGAAAACACTTCGGTTGCGGCCGGCGCCGGCAAAAGGAAAACGAATGAAGCAAATTACAGATTTTCAAAAACCGGCAAGATACGTCGGCGGGGAATACGGCATAGCGGAAATGAAGCCGAACGCATATCGGTTTTGTTTGTGTTTTCCGGATGTCTACGAGGTGGGCATGAGCAACCTCGGTACCCGGATTTTATACTATACCGTCAACGAAGGAGACGTAGCGAATTGCGAGCGCTGCTACACTCCCTGGCCGGATTACGGCAACGAGCTGCGCGCGACGGGAACGCCGCTCGTAAGCCTGGAGACGAAAACCCCGTTGAAAAATTTTGATGCAGTCGGGTTTTCACTGCAATACGAACTGAGTTATTCTAACGTCCTGTATATGCTGGATCTGGCGCAGATTCCGTTACTGGCAAAAGATCGTTCGGAAAAGGATCCTTTCATTATCTTTGGCGGGCCTTGTTGCGTAAACGTCGAACCGATGGCGGACTTTGCGGATATCGTGCAGATTGGCGAAGGGGAGCAGATGCTTCCGGAACTGTTGCGTTTGTTAAACGACAGTAAGGGGATGCCGAAAGCGCAAGTCCTGCAAAAAGCGATGGAAATCGAAGGAATTTATATCCCTTCGCTGCAAAAACCGAAATACGAAAACGGCCGTATCGTCGGGTTCACCGGCGGTAAACGGGTGAAGCGGCGTTTCGTGCGCAGTCTGGAAGATACTTACTTTCCGCGTAAGGCACCGGTTCCGAACGTGGAAATCGTGCACGATCGTGCCGTGGCGGAAATTTACCGCGGGTGTGCCAACGGGTGCAGATTTTGTCAGGCAGGGTTTCTTTATCGTCCCGTGCGGGAAAGAAGCGTTTCGAAACTTTGCGATATTTGCCGTGATCTGGCGGACTTTACCGGGTTTGACGAAATTTCGCTGAACTCTCTTTCTACGGGGGATTACAGCGGACTGAAAGAGTTGCTTGCCGAGTTGAAACCATACTTAAAAGAACGTCACGTTCAATTGGCTCTTCCCAGCCTTCGGGTGGATTCGTTCGATCGCGATTTTGCGCAAAACAACCGCAAAACGGGAAGTCTGACTTTCGCACCGGAAGCGGGCACGCAAAGACTGCGTAACGTCATCAATAAAAACGTGACGGAAGAAAATATTATGCAGACGCTGGGGCAAGCGTTTGAGGACGGATATGCAACCGTAAAATTGTATTTTATGTTGGGACTGCCTACCGAAACGACGGAAGACGTTCTGGAAATTGCAAATCTGGTGCAGAAAATCCGCAGCTTGTTTTATCAGAAGCGTTCGTCAAAAAAGGATTTGCGCCTGAACGTCAGCGTTGCCACTTTTATTCCGAAACCGTTCACACCCTTCCAGTGGGAGGCGTTCGATTCGTTTCAGCATGTGGAAGAAAAACAGGCCTTGTTGCGCGAAAAACTGAAAGGGCGTAATTTTTCGTTTTCGTATCACGATTACGATTCCTCCGTCATGGAGGCGGTTTTTGCGCGCGGGGACAGGCGGCTTTCCTCCGTGTTGTTGGGAGCCTATCGCAAAGGGTCTCTGTTTGACGGATGGAGCGAGTACTTTAAGGCGGAAAACTACTACGAAGCCGCACGGGAGTGCGGAGTGGATTTGAACGATTACTTGCGTGCCCGCTCGCAGGAAGAAATCCTCCCGTGGGATTGTATCGATATCGGCGTAACCCGTGCTTTTTTATGGAACGAACGTGCAAAATCCCGCGAGGCAATCACAACGCCCGGCTGCAATAAGCGATGCAGCGCCTGCGGGCTGGAAAAAGAGGGGGTGTGCCACAGATGATTGCACTGAAATATCAAAAGCATTTTCCGTTGGCCGCCGTTTCGCATATCGATTTGTTAAAGGACATGGGGCGCGTGTTTCAAAGAATGAAACTGAACGTCGAATACTCGCAGGGGTTCAACCCGCACATGTTGTATTTCTTTTCCCCCGCATTGTCGCTGGGTGTGGAAAGCGATTGTGAATGGGTGGTGGTGCAGGCCCCGTATTCGGAGGATTTTATCGAACGGTTCAATGCCGTGGCATGCCCGGGCCTCCTGGGGCTTTGTGCCCTCGAAGTGCCGAAAAATCCGAATTTAGCGTCCGCCGTGGTATGGGCAAGGTATGAGGCAACATTGCCGTGCATTCCGCAAAACGGGTTCGATTTCGTCCTGGGCGAAACGCTTACGATTTCTTACGAAAATAAGGGAGAAACCGTACAAAAGGACGTGCGCCCTATGGTGCGTGATTTCTCGTGTGAGGGAAATACCTTGTGTTTCACCCTGGCGTGCGGAAATTCGAATCTGAAGGCAGAGCGATTTCTGAAAGGCATCACGCAGATTGCCGGCGTGCCTTATGCCGAAAAACCCATTTGCAAAAAAGAAATGTATTATGCAGACGGTAAAACGGTGTGGCAACACCTGACGGAAGATTACATCGAAAAATAAAAGCAGAAAAACACAGCATCTGCGGCTTAGGGAACGTTGAATTTTCTGATAGTCGGCAAGCTGTGCAAGAAAAAAGAGAACCCGTGTTGCACGGTTCTCTTTTTCGTTTTGTTTCTGTGTGCCCCGGAAGATACAACGTTACAGATAGTATTTCATCAATTCCGTTTTGTCTTCTTCAAACGTTAATAGTTCACGGCAGAGCGTAAGCGCATCCTCTTCCACATCCGCAGTATGGCGAATCAGTCTTCCGAGGTCGATAATGCCCATCGTGCTGCCTTGCAGCATCATTTCCGCAATCCGCGAAGAGCTGGAGTCCGCCGTCAGTTTCGTTTTAATGCCGGCTTTTACGCAAAATCGGCTGAAAAGTTTTTCCTGCTGCAAAATCAACTCATTACGTTTTGCAAGTTTTTCCGCCCGCTTTACAAAGTCGTCATACTTTTGTATGTGCGCGCGGATATCGTCCGCCAGTTTTTGTTCCGTCACAAAAGGCAAAACAACGGTCGCGCATTCTTTCGCCATTGTAGCGTTCTGATACACTGCGTTCAGCATTTTTTGCGTGCTTTCTTCGTTCTTTTCTTTTGCGCTCCAGGCGCTGGGTTTTGTTTTCGTTCCTTTTTCAGATTTCGTCATCGTTGTCATATTCGTCGTACCAATCCAAATGATAATCCTCGTTTTGCAACCCGGTAAAGGTATCGAACCAACGATCCCTGCAGGTCTCCGCATTGGCATAATATTCATGGTTGCAAAAGTGATTCTTGATATTGACCATACCGTCCTCCTTGCCGTTAGTATGTTGCCGTTGCAAAAAACTATACCTTTTTGCGGCCGTTTCTTCAAAAACCCCAAAGATTTTTCTTCCGGTGTTTTGCAAGCCGATCGACGTTTTCCGTTTCCGGGCGGAAAGAGGAGCAGAAGGGGAAGGGAAAACGGAACCGGATGTTTTTTTCGAAACTCTATTGAATACCGATGAAAAAACCGTTATACTATATCGTAGGAGAAAGCTATGGGCGAATACAGTAAATTTATCAGTGAAACAAGGCGATCGGTTTGCACCCCGCAAAGCATGGTGGATGAAAACGGGCGTTGCGTGTTCGGCACGTTCGAAACGGAGTTCGAAAAAATGGATCTGTTGCGGCTGAAAAAGCCGACGAAGGCTCCGCAATGGCTCAATCGCTACAAATTAACCTTGTGGGAAGCGACGGAAGTGCATCTGAAGCAGGGCGTATTGCTTGCCGTCGTATGCGATATGGGGTTGTTCGGCAAAACGTTGAACGTTTTTTACGATAAGCGTTCGAATCGCGTTTACTGTTGGGATACAAACCTGAAAAGCAAAGATACGCTCATCGCACCGAATCTGCTGCACGGTTCGGTAACGCAGGCTTCCACATCGGTCAGTCACGTGAAATACGTCAATCAGTTTCAGGTCGGGCGCGCAACTCTGGAGGGACACCACGAGGGGAAATGCCTGCTCGACAGCAAAGAATACACTACGGAGGCTTCCGTTTCGTACTCTTTCGAACTGGAACGTATTTCCAAGCCAAGTATCGTTTCGATTCCGTTTCCGTACAGCAACAACCGCCCGCTCTACAGCCAGAAGGACTTTTTTCGTGCCAAGGGCTGGCTTCGGATAAACGGAGAAGAACTGCTGACGGAGGAAGACAGCACTGCCGTGATAGACGATCATCGCGGGTATTACCCGCGGCGCGCACATTACGACTGGGTTACGACGATGGGCGTACATGATGCGGACGGCACGAGCAAATGGCTGGCGTTCAATCTGACGCGAAATCAATCGGTCGATCAGGAGAAGTACAACGAAAACGTATTATGGCTGGAGGGGCGCACGAGTCTTTTGCCTCCCGTCACGTTTTCCCGCACAACGGAAAGTAAAGACTTTTTGAAAAAGGGCATAGCGGAATGGGATATTCGCGACGAGTATGACATGGTAAACCTGAAGTTTGCGGTAAAGAATCTCAACACGATGATGCTTCACGCCATACTTGTAAATATCGACTACTATATCACCTTCGGTACGCTGCAGGGTTACGTGAGGGAGGAATCCGGCAGGAAATACGTCGTGGACGGTATGATGGGTATGGGAGAAGACAAAACCCTTCTGTTTTAGTACGAGGATCAGGCAGGATGCTCGGCTTTAACGTAAACGCAAATAGGAAATAGAGAAGCGGAAACGTTTCTCTTTTTTTTGTCGCGCGAGGGAGTTTTTCCGTTGTTTTGACCGTAAAAACGGCAAAAACAAAAAGCGCTGTTTTGGGGAAAAGCCGGCGGAGTTCCGGTTCTTTTCGGTACGGAAAAATAGTTTCAAAAGGTTTGACATCTTGACGGATTTATGTTAGAGTAACTAACGAGCCGCATAAGACGGGCCTCAAAGTCGCAATACGCGCGCCTTTACTTAGCGAGACTGGAGAGAGGAGGTATAATCTATGTACGCAATCGTGCAAACCGGCGGAAAGCAATACAAAGTTTCCAAAGATCTGGTTTTTGAAGTGGAAGCGTTAAAAGCGGAAGCAGGCGAAAAGCTGAACTTGGAAGTGCTGATGTATGCGGACGGGGACACCGTGCTTCTCGGAAAAGACGCACAAAAAGTCACCGTAGAAGCGGAAGTTCTTCGTCACGGAAAAGGGAACAAAGTTATTGTGTTTACCTACAAGTCCAAAAAGAACGAACGCAAAAAGCAAGGTCACAGACAACCGTTCACGCAACTGAAAGTTACGGATATCAAACTCGGTTAAAACGTCTATGACGAACATTACGGTAAAAAAAGAACTCGGTTCTATCGTACAGGTGCGTTGCTTCGGACACGCAGGATATGCAGATGCGGGCGAAGATATTGTCTGCGCGGCAATTTCCAGTATTGTACAATGTGCGCTGCTCGGGCTGCTGAACGTGGCTCAGATCAACGTCAAGTTCCATAGAAACGAGGAAGAAGGCAGTTTAACGTTTACTCTGCCCGATGGGTTGAGCGATCGGCAGCGGCATGATGCAGACGTTGTGTTAAACACGATGCTGTGCGGTCTGTCGGATCTGTATCAGGAGTATTCGGATTATTTGGAATTGGAGGTTGAATAATGTTTATTAAAATTCAATTATTTGCCCATAAAAAAGGTGTCGGTAGTTCCCGAAACGGCCGTGACAGCGAAAGCAAACGTCTTGGCGCAAAACGTGCGGACGGTCAATTCGTACTGGCAGGGAATATCCTCGTCCGTCAACGCGGCACGAAGATTCACCCCGGCAACAACGTCGGCATCGGCAAGGACGATACCTTGTTTGCATTGGTCAGCGGCGTTGTGAAATTTGAACGCAAGGGCAAAGATAAAAAACAAGTTAGCGTGTATCCTAACTAACGGTAACAACAAAGCAACACAAAATACCATGTCGAAGGACATGGTATTTTTTCATGTTTGACGTTCGGTTCGGGGAAAATCGTTCGTTTCGATTCGTCGTCTGAGGCGAGCCTTCCGCCGGGAACGGCAGCGAGCGGGGGCGTTTTGTCTGTGTTAAAAAACGTGTTCCGGCGTGGGGGTAATCATATGCGGGATGTGTTCCGTAAGCGCACGAATCACGCTTAACTGCGCATGGATTTGTTCGTAGTTTTGAAAAATTACGTACGTTGTACATTCCGACAGGCGAAAATCGATTTCCGTAATGTCCATATGATTCAAAAGATATTCGCTGTGCTCCCGTAATTCAAACCAATGCTTTTGCAGATTTTCAAAATCCTGCATCGAAACGGCGCCGCGCGTGGCTTTTTGCAGAACTACGTCGACGTCCCGACCGAAATCCAGAAAGGCAGATTCGATGAAGCGATGTTCCAGAATCCCGGCACCGACCAAAAGCAGTAAAACAATGCAAACGGCAATAATTTGTTTTTTCATTGCGAATCCTCCTTCGAAGTGCCTTCTTTCGGTTCCCGGTCAGGGAGAGAGCCGCTTTCGCTGCCATCTGCGAAAGAAACCTTTTCCGCTCCCGACGGCATTTGTGTTTTTCGGGTCTGCACCGGTTCCGCTTGCGTCGGGGAGGCCGTCATCTGCACCGTCCAGTAGGGGGCTGTTTTCGTTTGCACTAACAGTTTCCCTTTTTCGTCCAGCGTAGAAAGAATCACTTCCTCTACGGTAACGTCTCGTTTGGTCAGTTCCGTTTCGATTTCCTCCTGCGGCAGAGTATATTTTTTCAGTTCTTCTTCCTGCCAGGTTCCGTCCAGAATGACCGGCACGGGAAACGTTCCCGCACTCTCTTTTGCAAGAACGCTCAGTTGACCGTTGGTTTCGAACAGGGCATAGCGAATTTCGGAAAGGTCAAAGTGGCCCCCCACGCGCATTGCCTGCAAAAGGTCGCTTGCACTGATGTTCATCGCTTGCAGCGCATTATAATCGATTCCGTCTTCGGTAATCACGAGCACCGGTTTTCCGCTGATGACCGTTTGCATTTTATTGTTTTTGCTGACCAGCAAAATGATCTGATGAATCAGATACATCGCAAGAATACTGACGATGCCGTATGCAAGCGGTATCGATTTGTCTCCCATGGGGATGCAAGCCAACTCCGCAATGACCAGCGTAATGGCAAGTTCGTACGGCTCCATCTCGCCGATCTGACGTTTTCCCATCAGCCGCATCACGATAAACAATACAATGAACAATATCACAGAACGTAATAAGATGGTTAACATACCGGAAGTATGCGAATGTTTTGGCGAAAATATGCAAAAACGGTTTACAAGGGGCTTCATCGGCTGTATAATGCGCATAGAAAGTGCAAAGTGAGCTTGATGCGTAAAGTGCCGCAGGATGGGAAGTCGCCTGCGGACGAAAGAGTGTTTTCTGCGATGTCAAGTTGCGTCCGTTGCTACTAAACGCATTTGCCGACTTTTGTCGGCATTTTTTATTGCGAGACGGACCTCTTTCAGGAGGGCAAAATGGAAAAAAGCAAAAGAAAAATCAACAGCAAAAAAATCGCATTGATTGCGATTTTTGCGGCAATCGGGGTAGTGCTGAATATCTTTTCGTCTCAGATGCCGAAAATCCCCGGAATGGGAAGAATGAGCCTGAACTATTGCTATTGTACGCTGGTGGGGGTATTGCTCGGCCCGTGGGTCGGCGGAATCACCGCTGCCGTGGCAGATCTGTTCCCTGCGCTCGTGCTGCCGGAAGGCGGACAAGTGTGGATGCCTCTCATCACCGTCAGCAACGGAGTGATGGCGATCATCAGCGGACTATGCGTAAAAAAATTGCCGTTAAAGAGCATGTTCTTAAAACTGTTTTGTGCGGCGTTCGTCAGTTTTGTAGTGTGTACCCTCGGTTTTACCGCTGCCGGAGAAACGCTGTTGTACTGCTATTTCGGGTCTGCACCTTTCTATCCTACGGTAACGGGGTTGGTGAACGAGGGAGGCATGCAGGTTTATCCTGCATTTGTCGTGTACAAAGCCATGACGCAGCCGTTCTGGATTGCGGCAAATCTGGCCGTCAGTTTTGCGATTCTCGGCAATAAAGCGATGCAAAGGTATCTGAAAAAAGAGGGAATACTTCCCTCCATGCCGGAGGAATCTGCCGGAGAAGCCGCTGCGGAAGTATAACGCAGAGGACGGTTTTGCGGCAAATTCTGCAAAAGGGAACAAGGCAAAAAAGTAAAAGAACGGATTCCGACAAACTCGACTTTCCGGTTTGTCTCTTCCGTTCTTTTTTTTGTGCATAACATACCGCAGAGCGAGAAAGTTCTGCGGGATAGGGTTTGCAGTCGTCTATTTCAATGCTTTTCCGGCGGAAAAAGCATCCCCGACTTTTTCTCCCAGCGCATAATAAGCCGAATGCGCCATATCAAAGGTGATGGGATGGAACTTTTCTAAAGAAATTTCACCGTTTGCATCCAGAATCCTTTCGTCTGCAACAACGTTAACGATCTTTCCGAGGTATTTGTTCCCGTCGATGATCCGGAGCAGTTCGCATTCCAACGTCAGCGGCAGTTCGTTAACGACAGGGGCATTTACAAAAGCGCTCTTACGCACGGTGAACCCTGCCTTCTGCATTTTGTTCGGTTCGTTTCTTGCCGAAACGATGCCGACGTAATCGCACGGGATCGTATGTTCCGCATCGGCCGGGGCGATGGTAAACGCCCGATGCAGGGCAATGTTATCCGTCGTTTTATGGGAAGATAAATCCACAATAATTTCATCTGTTCCCACAATGCCGCCCCAGGCGGCATTCATCAGGTTTGGTTTTCCGTTTTCGTCGTATGTCCCGATCATCATCACGGGTTGCGGAAAAAGAAATGGTTTCGCACCGAAGTTTTTCGTCATTTTTCAGTCCTCCGTTGATTTTGATTTTTTGAACCGAAAAAAGTTCGGTTCCTCTTTCATTATAGCAGAAAAACAGCGGAAAGCAAATCGGTTTTTTCGGTTGTACGATGGGAAGACGGCGAGAGTGTCAGGAACCGGATAACGGCAGGGAGACAGGGTTTTGCAAAGGGCGGAGGCACATTGTGCGTTTCGCGTATCGTTAAAAAGCAAAACCGACCGGGCAGGCGCGTGCCGGTCTGTGGTTTTGACTTTTTGCGGAGGACTTTTTGGCCGTGGCTACAGATTCGCCGTTCCTGTGCTTTTTTCGGGACGGCGGTTTTGTCTCCGGCGCAGGTAGGCAGCAAACGAGCGACGTAGGTCAAAGAGATCCAGCAGTACGCTTCCGCCGAGAAAAACGAAAACGGTAAGCGATAAGCCGCAAAAGAACCCGAGAGGTAGCCCGAAATGGGAAAGGGCGTCGGAGCAAAGGGACCCGACCATAGCGGAAAACAGAGCCAACAGCAGAAGATTGCCGAGAGAGGAAAGCGCTTCGAATTGCGGTTGTGTATCACAAATCAGAACACGATAGTTCAAAAACGTTACGGTGCAAACGCAGACAAGGGAGGCCAGGATCAATGCATACGGGCCGAAATGCGGAATGGCAATCACGAAAACGACCGGTAAAACAAGCATTCCGAGCAAGTAATTTTTCAGTGTTTTCATATCCGGCTGGAGCGTTCCCAATAAGTCGGTGGTAAGTGCCCCGAGCGAAAGCGGCAGGGTAAGCCAACAAGCATATCTTAAGTAGATGCCGGCCTGCAGGTTGTCGTAAAGCAAAATGCCGAACTGCGTACCAAAGGCTAAAAAGCAGGCGCAGCCGAGAGCCCCCGTCCAGAAGGAAATAGCCAACACCTTTTTTACACAGCGGCGGAGTTCGTCCCGGTTTCCGGTTTGTTTTGCGGCGGAAATTTGCGGTATCAATACAGAGCCGAAAGCACCGGAGATCAGCAATGGCAGCGAGAGAACCGGCTCCGTCATTCCGCAAAGAATTCCGTATTGCGCAACGGCTTCGGGGCGGGTGAATTTTGCGTAGCGCACCAATAGGGCAGGGAAAAGCGCCGCAATTAACGATCGGAAAAGATCCGTTGCCACGTTCAGGATAGAGAAGGTCATGGAGGAGCGTAAAATTTCTTTGATCCGCCGCGGTTTGGCAAACCTTCCGCCGAGGCGCAGGAAACAAAAGAAGGAAAGAGCAGCCGTTCCCCAGCAGGCTGCAGAGAAAACGATGCATGCCGTTTTGCATGCCGCGGAAGGGGTAAGCCCTCGCAAAAGAAAAGCCGCAAGAACGATTCGCTCTGCCTGGTCCAGAACCTCAATCGCGCCGCGGGTAAAAAAGGCCTGTTGTCCCCAAAGGTAACCGCGGAAAACGGTGGACAGGCTCATGGCAAAAGCGGAAGGGAGTAAAAGCAAAAGCAGGTCGCAAGTTTCCCGGGCGTCCGTTCGCCGAAGGATCGGCAGACACGCAAAAAATAAAAGAGAGGCCACCAGGGAAACGCCAAGGGTCAGAAGAATTCCGGAAGAAACGGTTTCGCCCAAGGCCGATTGATCTCCGGTCGCCAGGTGTGCGGATACTTTCGTCCCGACGGAAAAGGGGATGCCGCTGCAGCAACTGAAGACGAGGAATAAAAAGGAAAGGGCAATCTGATACTGCCCCAGGCCTTCTGCCCCGAGCGAACGGGAAAGCGTAATCCTGTAAAAAAACGCGCCGGATTGTTCCAGGGCGGAAAAAAAGAGAATACACAGTGCCGAAGATAAAATACGATTTCGCACGGATCCTCCTTTTTTCGAATACTGCCTTGTCAAATCGGCGAAAATGCGTTAAACTAGAAAAGAACGTGCCGGTGAAAGGCGCGTGCGGTGTTATTTTTATTTTATGATCTTCAGGGGGAAAACTATGTTAGAGGTTATCGAAATTCATAGCAGCGATAAAAAAAAGTTTCGACAGTTCGTTGATTTTCCGAATCGCCTGTATAAAGATTGTCCGTATTATATGCCCAGTATGTATGCGGACGAAATCAATCTTTTAAATCCCAAAAAGAATCCCGCATTTGAGGAATGTAAAGCCCGTTATTTTTTGGCGATGCGGGACGGGAAGGTCGTCGGGCGTATTGCAGGGCTGATTCAGTATACCTATAACCAAAAGAGCGGAGAAAAACGTATGCGTTTTACCCGTTTCGATTTTATTAACGACTTGGAAGTGGTACGGCAATTGCTCGCCAAAGTAGAGGAATTCGCTCGCGAAGAAGGGATGGAAATCGTTCACGGTCCGTTCGGGTTTTACGATCTGGATCAGGAGGGAATGCGTACCGACGGGTTCGATCGTAAGGCCACCATGGCAACGAACTACAACTACGATTATTATTATCCGCTGGTGAAGCAATGCGGGTATGAGGACGAGTGCGAGTGGTACGAGTATCTCATTCACATTCCGCAAGAGATTCCGGAAAAAATTGCGAAAGTCGCGGAAATTGCGCGCAAACGTTACCATCTTTCCGTTGTACGGGCAAAAAGCATGAAAGAAATGATTGCGAAGTATCAAACGCAGATTTTCGATTTGTACGATCGTTCGTACGGGGTCTTGCCGGGAACTATTCCTCTTTCGGCAAAGGTTCGCGATTCCGTTGTCGGGCAGTTCAAAACGGTGATGACGCCGGAATTCTTTCCCATGGTTATCAACGAACAGGGAGAATTGGTCGGTATCGGGATGTGCTTTGCGAACATTTGCGAGTGTTTTCAGAAATCCGGCGGTAAAGTGACTCCGTCCAGCGTATTGAAGCTGTTTGGAGAAATGAAACATCCTACCGGTGCCGAAATGGCGATTGTCGGGGTGGCAGACGAATACCGCCCGAAAGGCGCTATGGCATTGATTATGGAATACATGTTCGAAACGTTCCATAAATACGGTATTACGGAAGTGGAAACAAATCCCGAATTGATAACGAACGTCAGAATGCAGTCGATCTGGGATGATTTCGAAAAGGAACAGCATAAAAAGGATAAGGCAGTCTTCAAGCGCCTGAAATAATTTGTAACGAGGGAAAACACGGAGGGGTGCCAGGCGCCTCCTCTTTTTTCGGAGGACAGGCGAGACCCTGCCCACAAAAGAAAATAGAGTTTACAAAACACGGAAAAAGTGTTACTCTCCTGACAGAGGAACAGAAAAATGCAAACGAAAATAGTGCCTGTGCGGGAGGGCCTGCAGCAGGCGGCAAAATTGATACGCAGCGGAGAGATCGTAGCTTTCCCTACGGAAACGGTATACGGCCTCGGGGCGAATGCGTTTGACCCCGTTGCTGTAGAGAAGATATTTACGGCAAAGGGGCGCCCGCAGGACAACCCGTTGATTGTGCACGTGTGCGATCGCGGAATGATTGCCTCTGTAGCTAAAGATATTTCGTCTTTGGCATGGCAGCTGATCGATGCCTTTTTGCCGGGGAGTTTAACGGTAGTGCTGCCCAAGCGGGAGGAGATTCCAAACGTGGTAACGGCCGGCTTTGCAACGGTAGGGGTGCGGATGCCTCTTTCGCAGGAAGCACGGGATTTTATTCATGCTTGCGGAGTGCCGATTGCCGCACCGAGTGCAAACACGTCCGGCAGGCCAAGCCCCACGCGGGCACTTCATGTGATGGAGGACCTCCAAGGGAAAATTCCCCTGATTCTGCAGGGAGAAGATTGTAGGGTGGGGATTGAGTCCACCGTGGTGGAATGCACGGGAGATTTTCCGGTTTTGTTGCGCCCGGGGATCGTAACGGCGGAAGAGATCCGGCGTGTTTGCGGCACAGACGTACTGGTGCCGGATTCAAAAAACAAACTTGTGAATTCGCCCGGCGTGCGCTATCGCCACTATGCGCCTTCCGTTCCGGTATATTTGAATTGCGACGGAGATTTGAACAAAATCGGCCGGAAGGTGGCGGAGCTGCCGCATTGCGTTGTGCTGTGCCCGCAAAACGTTGCAGATTCCCTGAACGGGATCCCGTGCATGAGCCTGGGTTCCACGGCGGAGGAGGCCGCACAACGGATTTTCGACGACCTTCGCAAGGCGGAAAAAACCTATGAAAACATTGTTGCGGTGTGGACGGATCGTTCACCAAAAGGGCAGGGAGTTCTGAATCGATTGACAAAATCTTGCGGTGGAAAGATATTTTAATCAGATTGTTTATTTTTTAACATATTTGGTGCAATTTTCTTTGAAAACGGAGGGGAAACTCTCCGTTTTTCCTGTTTTTCTGTAAAAATGACAACAAAAAGGATTGACGAAACAAAGACGGTTTCGTATAATGATTGTATTGAGGAGGAGTGTACCTTATGATAGCGATCGGATCGGATCATGCCGGTTTTGCTTTGAAGGAGCAGATCAAACGGCATTTGCAGGGACAGGGGATCGAAGTCAAAGACTTCGGTACTTACGACGAAGCATCCTGCAACTATCCGGATTATGCATTCCCTGTAGCAAAATGTGTGGCCGAAGGAGCAGCGGAGCGCGGCATTTTAGTGTGCGGAACCGGTATCGGCATGAGCATTTGCGCAAATAAAATCAAAGGCATTCGATGTGCGTTGTGCACCAGTGAATTCACGGCGACCGTTACGCGGCAGCATAACGACGCAAACGTGATGGCAATCGGTGCAAGAGTGACAGACCCGGTATTGGCGTTGCGGATGGTAGATCTTTTTCTGCAGACGCCTTTTGAAGAGGGCAGGCACCAGAAACGGTTGGATTTGATTTCGAAAGAAGAAAATCACAACTGATACGCAAATCGGCGATGCAAAACTAGAACCCACGGGGCATCGCACCGCAACAGCGGCAAAGGCTCGGTGGTTTTTTTTTGACGTTAGACTTTACTCACCGTTTTTGGTGATGCAAGAATACTTGCAGATAAAGAAAGGGGTACAACATGGTAAAGGAAGTTATCAAATCTATTGTCGAAGCGGAAACGGAAGCAGAACGCATCGTTTCGGAAGCGGAAAAACAAGCGGACGGAATTGTGGCGGAAGCAGAAGCGAAGGCGGAGAAAATGCTGACGGAAGCGGCGCAGGAACTGAAATTTGCACAGAGAAAGAGCGAAGAAACGGCGGTTGCCGTTGCCGAAAAACAGGCGGATGCGATTCTTGCAGAAGGGCGTGCAGCGGCAGACGAGCATAGCAAAGCGTACCAAGCAAATATGGATCGGGCCGTCGATCTGATTGTCGGGAGTTTGAATCGGGCATGAGTATCGTTAAAATGAAAAAGATGACGCTCGTTGGTCTTTCCAGTGAAAAGCAAGCGCTTTTGAACAAACTGGAAGATCTTGGTTGCGTACATCTGAAAAAAACGGACGATTTGGAATGGACGTCGCATGTTGTAAATGAAGAAAGCCGTGAATCTTTGACGGATCGTATGGATTACATCAAGCGCGGCATGAAATTCCTGATCGCCGAAACGAATCGTTATTATACGAACTATTTGCAGCAAAAGAAGTATAAACCTCTGAAGCTGGATCGTATCGTCGAGATTAAATACGACGATTTTGTTCGGGCAGATGCACAAGAATACGAACTGTTGCACGGCGTGCTGGACGAGGCTTTTGCGTGCGAATCCAGGCTGGATGAGCTTGCGCATGCGATTCGTCAGGAAGAGGAACTCTATTTGGGGGTTTCGGCATACAGCGGGCTGGACGTTCCTTTCTCGAAGTTGCAGGATACGACGCACGTCAGTTATCTTATGGGGACCATCGGCACGGCAAATCCGGATCGGGCAAAGAAGCTTCAGGACGAACTGCCTTCTTGCGATGTGACGGTGCTGCACTCGGCCAGAGGAAAGACTTCTTTGGTGGTAGCGTACTGCAAAGAGGATGCCGAATCGGTCAACCGCACGCTTGCTCCGTTGGAGTTCTCGCGGTGCACTTATGCTTTTGACGTCACTCCGGACGAAAAGGCACAAGAGTGTCAGGAAAATGTGAAAAAACTGAAGGCGGAAAGATTGGGGGTCTACGAGAGAATCGCAGCGCTTGCGGAAAACCTGGATCGTCTGAAAGTTTTGTACGACTATTACAGAGTAGCCTTGGAAAAGGTGAACGCGGATGAGGACATCAGTTCTACCGCAGCCGCTTTCATTCTGGAAGCATGGCTCCCGGCGGAAGACGAAGCGCGCGTGTCGGCGGCAGTCGACGAAACGCTGAGTGCCTGCATCAAAGAGTTTGCAGATCCGCTGGACGAAGAATTGCCTCCGACGAAAATTAAAGATCCGAAATTGATTGCACCCTTCGAATTTGTTACGGAAATGAAATCCGTGCCGAACTACCGGGAGGGAGATCCGAACCTTTGGGTTGCGATTTTCTACTTCATCTTTTTCGGTATCATCGTGGGGGATTCCATCTACGGTATGCTGATTACCTTAGGCTGCATTCTGGCGTTGAAGTTCTTCCACTTGCGCGGCAACACCAAAACGTTGATCACGATTTTCGGCATCTGCGGATTAAGCGCCGTGTTCTGGGGCATCATGTTCGGCAGTTATCTCGGCTTGGAGGGTATCGCACAACCGGTATTGATGAACCCGTTGGAACAACCTTTGCTTGCCATCGGGCTGTGCCTTGGGCTTGGTGTAGTTCAGATTATGTTCGGCATCGGGCTGAAAGGCGCAAGGGCAATCCGCGAAAAACGGTTTTTCGATTTCGTGTGTGACTCTCTCACTTGGTTGGTCTTCTTTGTGGGCGTCATCCTGATTGTCATGAGCATGCTGTTCGGGATGGATATCCTGAAAGATATCGGTATGTGGATGGTGCTCGGCAGCCTTGTGTTCGTTGTGTTTACGGCCGGCCGTAACAACAAAGGTATCTTCTCCAAAATCGTCGGCGGTTTCGGGGGCGTGTACGGCATTGTAAACTTCTTAAGCGATATTTTAAGTTATATGCGTTTGTTCGGGCTGTGCCTGTCCAGCGCGGTTGTGGAACTGGTATTCAACACCATTGCTTTGATGTTGTTCGGCGGCGAAGGCATCATGGCTGTCGTAGGGGCGATCTTCGGTCTTATCGTGATGTTGATCGGCCACGGATTGAACCTTGCTTTGAACTTCCTCAGTGTGTACGTACACGACGGTCGTTTGCAGCAAATTGAGTTCTTTGATAAGTTTTTCGAAGGCGAAGGGTATGCATTCCGTCCTTTTGCAAGCGAAACCTTATATACTGAGTTAAAAAAATAATGAAACATCTCGGGAGGAAAAAATTATGTTTACATTAGGTCACATTTTTGCATTTGTTGGTGCAATGCTCGCGTCTCTTTGCAACGGTATCGGTTCTGCCGTAGCAGTAGGTCGTGCCGGTGAAGTAATCAACGGCGTTCTTACTGAAAATCCGGAAGCGAAAGGCTTAACCATTTTCCAACTTTTGCCGGCATCTCAGGCTATTTACGGCGTGTTGATCAGCTTCTTGATTCTGTTGCAGATCGGTGCGTTCGGTGGCTTGAAAGAAGTATCCGTAGAAGCAGGCCTCGGCTACGTTCTGGCAGCATTGCCGATTTCCGTGGTAGGCTTTATCAGTGCTATTTACCAAGGCAGAGTAGGTAACTCCGCAATCAAACTGTTGGGCAAACGTCCCGAAGCGAAACCTTTGATGACCGCAGCTGCAGTAGAAACGTTCGCAATTTTCTCTTTGCTCGTATCTGCACTGATGGTTCTGATGGGTGTTCAACTCTAATCCGAACAGAATTATAGTTCAAAGTTTTATCAAAAAAATATAGTAAGTAACTACAGGGGAAATTATGAGCGGAAAAGAAGCGATCATACAAAAAATTGTTGCACAGGCAAACGAGAAAGCGGCGAAATTACTTGAGGATGCGCAAGGAAGAGCGACTGCCGTTTTGCAGGATGCAACGGAACAAATCGAACAGAGCCGTAAGCTTGCGGACGCGAAAGCAAAAGAGGACGCCGCCGAAGTGCTGCGTCGTCGCAAATCCGTGGCGGATCTGGAAGTTCGCAAATATCGGTTGGCAGTGAAACAACAGATGATGGATACCGCTTTTAGCAAGGCTCATCAGGCCGTTCTGAATATGGACGACAAGGCTTATCTCCAACTTATTTCCAAACTTTTGGCAGAGTATGCGGAAAACGGTGAGGAATTGACCGTCAGCAAAAGAGATGCAAAGCGCATTACGCAAGCTGTGGTCGATGCCGCCGTTGCAGACCGTAAGGTTACTTTGTCGAAGGTGCCGGGCGATTTCGAAGGCGGGTTCGTACTGTCGAAAGAAGGTTACGAAAAGAATGTGACTTTAGAAATTCTGTTGCAAACTTTGCGTCAGGAAATCGAACCGCAAATCGCTGCCGTATTGTTTGAGGAGAAATAGAATGCCTCAGGATTACATTTATGCAAACGGCAGAGTGTCCGTACTGGAAATGAAACTGCTCAACGCAGAAAAGTATTCGCGTATGTTGGATGCTTCGCGTGCGGAAGACGCATTAAAAGTATTGTACGAAAGTAACTATGCTAACGGCTTGGTGCTGGAGCGTACGGCGGATTTCGAAAAACTGTTGGATGCGGAAATGCGTTCTGTCTGCGACTTTTTCAAGTCGGAAACGACGGATAACAAAGCGGCACAGTGCTTTATTTTGCAATTTGACTACCAAAACGTCAAACTTCTGATGAAAATGAAGTATTTGCGTTTGGAGAAAAACGATTACCTCAGCGAAAACGGACAATTGCCGTTGGATCGTTTGAAGACCGTCGTGATGACCGATAACTATCGCGAGGTAATGCCGGTCGAAATGGCGGAAGCCTGCGAGACCATCGACAGCGAGTTTGCGGACGGCAACCGTAAATCCACCGTGATTGACATTACGCTGGATCAGGCGATGTATCGCCAGTTGGTGAAAACGGCAAACGAGTGTAAAACACCCGCGGTGAAAAGTTACGTGCGTGCAGAAGTAGACGGCAAAAATATCTTGACGCTGTTCCGTGTACGGAAATCTCACCTGACGTCGGATCAACTGAAAGCATTGTATCTGCAAGGGGGCTCGTTCTCCTGCGAACAGGTGCAGCAGTGGTTTGAAACGGAGGGAGAAGATCTCCTGAAAACGTTTGGCGAATCCGAATATCTGCCGTTGGTAAAACTGTGTGTCGAAGCAGAACGAACCGGTGCCTCCCTTTTAAAAGGGGAATTGTGGGCGGAAGCACATAAATACGAAATGTTGGAACCGTATCGAAATGCGTTCAGCGGAATCGAACCGATTATCTGTTACTATCTGGCAAAGCGAAAAGAAATAGACAATGTCCGGTTGATCATGGTCGGCATCCGTAACGATGTGGATCGTACCGTCATTCGGGAAAGGTTGCGTGGTTAGTATGAATAACAGAATAGGTGTAATTGGAGATAAAGACAGCATCCTGATGTTTAAGGCTGCCGGGCTGGAAGTGTTTGATGCTTCCGATGCGGCCGAGGCCAAAGAAATGCTGAAGCAGTTGATTAGAGAAGAGTTTGCCATCATCCTGATTACGGAAGATTTGGCGGTAAAAAACGGAGACGTATTGCGCAAAGCAAAGGCAAATCCGTTTCCGGCGATTTTGCCCATTCCCACCAGCAAGGGAAGTACCGGGTTTGGGCTGAACGGCGTCAAAAAGGATGTAGAAAAGGCAATCGGAATTGATATTCTGTTTAATAGAGAGGATTAGTAAATGCAAGGAAAAATCGTAAAAGTCAGCGGCCCGCTGATTGTTGCCGAGGGTATGGCGGACGTGCAGTTGTACGACGTTGTACGCGTCAGCAGCCAGAAACTGATTGGAGAAGTTATCGAATTGAGAGGAGATAAAGCATCCATTCAGGTCTATGAGGAAACCAGCGGCCTCGGTCCCGGCGAAGAAGTAGTTTCTACCGGTGCACCGTTGTCTGTGGAATTAGGGCCCGGCTTAATTGAAGGTATTTTCGACGGTATTCAAAGACCGTTGAATAAATTATGCGAAGTCTCCGGCAACCGAATTGGCCGCGGGGTACAGGTTTCCGCTTTGGATCATGAAAAATTGTGGGAATTTGTGCCTGTAAAGAAAGAGGGCGAAACGGTTCAGAACGGTGATATCCT
>CAKPYT010000021.1 GCA_934203075.1 uncultured Clostridia bacterium
GCTTTCGGAGTGAGCGCCGCCACCGAGTCGATTACGATTAAATCGATCGCACCACTGTGCACCAGATACTCTGCAATGTCCAGCCCTTGTTCGCCGCAATCCGGTTGAGAGACGTACAGGTTATCCAGCTTGACGCCGAGTTTTGCCGCATACACCGGGTCGAGAGCATGCTCTGCGTCGATAAAAGCGGCGGTACCCCCCATTTTTTGCACTTCTGCAATCGCATGCAGGGCCAGGGTAGTTTTACCGGAAGATTCCGGCCCGTAGATTTCTACGATTCTGCCGCGTGGTAAACCGCCGATCCCGAGAGCTAGATCCAAGGCCAGGCACCCGGTCGGGATCACTTCGATGTTACGGGCTGCGGCTTCTTCGCCCAAGCGCATGATAGAGCCCTTCCCGAATTGCTTTTCGATGGAAAGGATTGTTTGTTCCAAAGATTTTTTCTTATCGTCCGTCATAATACTCTCCTCGCGTATCATTCTTTCATCATTCGAATCAGATAAAACAGTGCCTGATTCGTTGCTTTTCTTCGTATTTCTTGTCTGGAGCCGCCAAACAGGTGTTTGTGGACGTGTACACTGACAGCATCTCCCACTGCAATGTAAACGCTTCCGACCGGATCACGTTCCGTTCCTCCACCCGGTCCGGCATAACCTGTGGTTGCGATGGCATAATCGCACCTGCCACCGGACAGCAGTCCGACAGCCATTTCATATGCCGTATCATAACTGACGGCCGTTTGCTGCGCAATGGTTTGCGGTTTTACGTACAATCGCTGTTCTTTTGCCGTTTCGTCATACGCGACGATCCCCTCGGAAAAAACGCTGCTCGCCCCTGCGATATCTACCAAAGACGAAGCGATCATTCCGCCGGTCAGGGATTCGCCCGTTGCGACCTTTTTTCCGCGAACGGTCAGCAAGTCCACCGCAGCCTGCTGCAGGGTAATGTTTTTATCCGAATAAATTTCCGTCCGAAATTTATTATAAATGGTGTGATACACCGTGTCAATGGTATTTTTGTTTACTTTCGGCGAAAAGGTCACAAGCAGTTGCGTATCGTACGTTTCATCCGTGCGCACCTCATACGAAAAGGTTTTGAACCGCCTGAGTTCTTTCAATCGCTCTTCTACCGTTTCGTTGCTTAAACCGAAAATCTTAAAATACTGCGGCGCGTATTTTCCTCCGAGCAGGTTGGAATAATAGTTTACAAGATACGTTTCGAAAATACTTTTCGAGGCGTGCTCGTCGGCCGGAAGCAAAACAATTTCCAATTCTCCGTACTTCCCATGGGCGCCGGCTTCCAGACCATACTCCAAAGCATACGTTTCAAACCCTTCCGGATAACACAACAGTTTTTCCTGTGCATAGACGGGAGGCAGTTTGCTGCCCGTTTCGTTTACAAACCGGACAAGATCTTCCTGCGCCGTCTTATTGTAAATTAACTCTGCCCCCAAGAGTGACGCGACGGCCGAACGAACAAAATCCTTTTCGCCATAACCAAGACCGCCTAAAATGAAGACGGCTTCCGACTGTTCCTTAGCAAAAAGAAACGCTCTTTCGAAGGCGCCTTTCTCCTTCGGTACGATCAGACAACTTTCTACGGGAAAGCGATAGGCGCGCATTTCATCCAAAAGGTTTTGCAAGGCCGCGCTGTATTCAAATGCAATCACCGCAAATTTCATAAATTACTCCTGCTGGAACACGCTTTTGTTTTGAACCAAATAAATTACACAAGATACGATGGTCATGACGATTGCAATGCCAAGCATGACGTAAGATGCGTAACGCAAAACATCATAAACAATGCCGTCAAATACCGATTGTATCATCAATAGAGGCAAGGCAATATCCTGCGTGATGGTTTTGATTTTACCGTAGACGTTTGCCTGAATGATTTTGTTTTTGCTTGCCGCTACCTGTCTCAGCGCACTGATCAGGAACTCTCTTCCGATAATGACAATTGCAACTGCGGCCCCGATGCCGACAGGTAAAATCTGCGCCTCCGCCACAAGAATCAGAGCGGCAGCGTTCAGCAATTTGTCTGCAATCGGATCCAGCAACTTTCCGAGATCGGTCACCAGATGATATTTTCTCGCGAGGTAGCCGTCTAAAAAATCCGTAAAGGCCGCAATGCAAAATACAGCGGTAGCCCAAAGTTTACCGTACGGAATCGGAAGAACAAACAAAACGACCATCAATGGGACCAACACGATTCGAAGAATCGATAAGCGGTTTGGTAAATTCATAGGTTCTCCTCCGCAACACAAACCAAATCGTACCCTTTGTTGGCAACGACTTTTGCCCGGACGGTTTCTCCGGGGCGTAGTTCTCTCTTACTATGTACAAAGCAGACTCCGTCGATTTCCGGTGCGCTCCAGTATCCTCTTGCGACGTATACCTTTTCGTCTGCTTCTTCGATTGCATCATCCACTACCAAAGGATAAACGTGTCCGATCCTTCCGGCGTAAACAGCGTCGACGGCCCTGCTTTGCGCATCGATCGCCAGCTGAACACGTCGCTGTTTTTCCTCCTCCGGTATCTGATCTTTCAGCTTTTCTGCCGGAGTGCCCGGCTCTGCAGAGAAAGCAAAAAATCCGACGTTCTGAAGTTTCTGTTCCTGCAAAAATTTACACAACAGATCAACGTCCTCCTGCGTTTCCCCGGGGAACCCCAACATCAGCGTGGTACGGATCGAAACGTCCGGCATTGCTTTGCGCAATCTGTCGAACAGCGAAATAATGTCCCGATAAGTTGTTTGTCTGCCCATGCGCTTCAATACACGATCGGATACGTGCTGCAGCGGTATGTCAAGATAATGGGCACATTTCGGCAGTTTTGCCAAAGTCCCGATAAGTTCGTCGGTGATTTTCTCCGGATAGCAATACAACGTACGAATGGTTTGCAGCCCGTGAATTCCGTTTAACCTCACCAGCAAATCCGCCAACTTAGGCTCTCCGAATAAATCCGTTCCGTAGGAAGTGGTGTCCTGCGCGACCAAAATCAATTCCTTCACACCGCGTGCCACCAGCCTTTCGGCCTCTTGTACGACAGACTCCGGCTTGCGAGAACGATACTTCCCGCGAATGGAAGGAATTAAGCAATACGTGCAGTGATTATCGCACCCGTCGGCAATCCTTAAATAGGCGTAGTGCCCCGGTGTCGTCAACACACGATCTCCTTCCGTTACGGTGGTAACATCCTTGGTGACCTGTGCGATACGCTCCCCCTTTTCACAAATTTCACGCACAAAATTTGCAATATGATCGTAGTCGTTCGTGCCCAAAAAGCCGTCCGCTTCCGTCAGTTCCGGATAGAGTTCTTCCAAGTATTTTTGGGGAAGGCAACCGGTCAGAATCAACTTTTTTCTGTGATCCGTATTGTAGGCGGCTAACTCAAATACCGTATCGATCGCTTCTTTACGAGCCGCCTCCAGAAAAGCGCACGTGTTCACTATCAGCACGTCCGCCTCTTCCGGTCGATTTGTAATTTCAAACCCGCCCTTCTGCAAATTTGCCAGCATGATTTCGGAATCTACGCGATTTTTATCACAGCCGAGCGAAATCAACCCAACTTTTTTCATTTATTTTCTCCAAACAAGCGGTCAAATTCTTCTTGTGTAATCAAAATCTGACGTGGCTTTGCCCCATCGGAGGCACTGATGTATCCGCGCCGCTCCATTTCTTCGATGATTTTGCCTGCCCTCGGATACCCGACGTTATAGCAACGTTGAATTTTAGAAATCGAAGTCTGACCGGATTTGATTGCCTCCTGCACGGCAGGTATCAACAATTCGTCCATCGTATCGCTGCCTCCGCCGACACCGGAACGTGCCTGCGTCTGCTTGGACATCTCCTTTTCGATGCGCGGATCAAAGTAAGTTTCGTTATGTTCCTTCACATACCGGATGGTCGCATCGATTTCGTCGTCGCGCACGTAAGCCCCTTGCAGACGAATCGGTTCCGGCATGGTTGCGCTGCGATATAGCATATCGCCTCTGCCTACCAGTTTTTCGGCACCGCTGATATCCAGAATCGTTTTCGAATCAACCATGGCCATCGTTTTCAAGGCGATACGTCCGGGCAGGTTTGCTTTGATGACGCCGTTGATCACGTCAACACTAGGCCGCTGCGTAGCTAAGACCATATGGATACCGGCCGCACGCGCCTTTTGTCCCAAGCGAACGATACGAGCCTCCATATCGGCTTTCATTTTGCGGTCGTTCATCAAATCGTTGAACTCATCCAGAATCAACACGATACGCGGCAAACGCTGCGTCACGTTCGGGTCGATCTGTTCGTTATATTGTGAAATATCTCTTGCGCGCACATCGCGCATCAATGCATAGCGACGTTCCATCTCGCTGGTAAGCCAGTCAAAAGCCAACATTGCCCGGTCTGCCTGCGTGATGACGTCATGAATCAACATGTGCGGCATTCCCTCGTACATAGGGAATTCAACCGATTTCGGGTCAATCAGAATAAAACGCAGCTCTTCCGGAGAATAGCGATACATCAAACTGGTGATGATTACGTTCAGACAGACGCTCTTGCCCATACCGGTAGCACCTGCCACCAAAAGGTGCGGCATCGATGCCAGATCCGGCACGATGGGGGTACCGGCAATATCCAACCCGAGCACGAAACCCAGTTTGTTTTTCGGGTTACGGAATTCCGGCGTTTCCATGACATTGCGCATAGCAACGGTACTGACTTCCCGATTCGGAATTTCAACGCCGAACAGGTTCTTGCCGGGAATCGGCGCTTCAATACGGATCAATCCGTTCGATTCCATATTCATGGCGATATCGTCCGCATAGTTCTGCACTTTGCTGACGGGAATCCCCTGGGCCAGTTTCAGTTCATAGCGGGTGACGGTGGGCCCAGTTACGATATTTTCTACGGTAGCATCAATGCGGAATTGCTGCAGGGATTGCTCCAGTTTGCGGGCATTTTCCTGCTTGTCCTCGTCCATACCGCTTAAATCCAACGGAACCTCGTGCAACAAGGTAGTTGGCGGTTCCTGATATTTTTGATAGATATGGACCGGTTCTTTTTCTTTTTCCGCTTCCGTATCCAAAGACAGCTGATAACCCTTCACTTCCTCTGTAGCTTCATCCACGTATGGCTTTTCGCTGAAGGCCGTTGCCGTCTGACGGGTCGACTCTTCCTCAGCTGCCTTTGAAACGATATCGGACGAGGTATATACGTCCAGCGGTGAAACCGTTTCACGAGGTGTCACCGACTCCGGTTCGGAACGCACTACGCCGGACAAAAATGAAGCGGCGGCACTCGTTTTTTCGGCCGGCGTTGACTCCGGCTCTGTCGGAAGCAAATCGTCCTCTCCGTAAACACGTTTAAAAGACGAAATCGGCTCGATTTCCGGTTGAGGCTTTTCCACAAAGGTCGGTTGAAAAGAAGGTGCAGACTCTGTTTTCTTTTCGTCTGCGGCGGGCTTTCTTCCCTCTGCAGCCCCTTCCTGCTTTATAGATGTGACAGGATCCTCTTCGTGTCGGGTAACTAATTTTTCCGTATTTTGTTTGCGACGCAACTCTTCCGAGCGTGCGTCGGCATCAAGAATCGGAGCCGTGTTAACATTCCGGAAGTACGGATCCTTCTTTTCTGCGGTCTTGAAATCTTCCGTCCTGGATCCTGCCGGTTCTTGCGGAGTCAATCGGTCCGGTGCGTGCTTAAACGCCTGATCGACATTCGTTTCCGTGGAGACGATTTTTGCAGGCTTTTCGACCTCTTGCGTATTATCCAATTTTGAAGTATACATCGGGTTAAATAACTTATCCCGAGCGGCGGCGCGATTCGCCTCTTCCGTACTGATACCGGAAACCGTCTTTTCTTCAAACGTGTTTTTATCGTTTCTGCGACGGAACAAACGACTGATTTCCTGTTCCTTTTGCTGTTCCTCTTCCTCTTTTTTAGCAAGCCCCGGATAGAGTTTACGCACGGCAGCACGGGTACGCGCTTCCTGCTCCGACTCCTCCTTAGTTTTCATCTCCTCCGGAGTATGAACGTTTGCGACAAAAATATCTTGAGGCTTTTCTCCGCGAGGTGCAACCTGTTTCACAAAAAGGCGCTCTGCCACGACGGGTTTCCCTTTTTTGACTGCCTGTCGATAGAAATAATCTCCTGCAATATAAAGCGTGATGGCGAGCAACGCAAACAGTAAAACGGCAGCGCCGATCACGCTGATGGTTTTTGCCAAAGGATACACAAACAATGCAGCAAATCCTCCGCCGAACGTTACGGCATGATCCGCCACGTGATAACAAACGGAAAGATACTGTGCATAGGTATTTTCCAGATATGTCATGGACGTAAACAAATGCACGATAAGATCGATGATGAAAAACATCACGCAAAAATCGGCAACGTATACTTTCGGCAGCACGACCTTTTTCCCACGAATCAGAAATGCGCCCAGCACGATTGCCGCGACAAACAAAGGATATGCCGCAAGGCCGATGCACCCTAAAATAAAATTCGTAACGGCGCTGCCGACAGCGCCTAAAACGTATCTGCCGGTAAGCAAACAAAGCAATAAAAAGCCTGCCGTGCAAACCGCTGCGATGCCTGCTATTTTTCTGACGTTCGGTTTCTTTCCTTGTTTCCTTTCTTCCACGATTTTGTTCACCTCTGTATTGGTTAGTATACCATATCTGTGATTTTTAATCAACTGCAAGAACCATTTCTCGTGCTACTTTTGCAAGAAAGTCCGATTTTCGAGAATGTGGTTTACAAATAGAAAAGCGGAAATTTCTTTCCGCTCCTCAGTCCTTCTTTTCTTTTACTTCGTAACCTTTTTTTTGAGAGGTCCCGTTTTGTCTCGCATAGTTCTCTTTGTTTTTTGCAAGGTAGCAACGCAACATTTCATCCGCATCCATTCCGGCGGTAATGCACATGCTGATAAAGAAATGCAATACGTCGATCAGTTCTTCTTTCACTTTGTCGTAATCGATTTCTTTGGGATTCTTCCACCACTTGTAATTCACTTCGTCCAGCACTTCGGTTAACTCTGTTAACAGCGCAAGAATTTTGCGCTGCATCCATACACTTTTGTCGGAAACGTCCAAATGCCGACGATCAATTACTTCCTGATCAAATGCTTTTTGCATTTCAAATATAATATCCAATTTATCTTGCATCGTTTATCTCCTTATCTTTTGTTCTACTGCACGATTCTAATTTAACGGGTTTTTCTCGGCTTTTTCTTCACCGACATAGCAAGCGGACGGCCGATTGCCAAATACGAGCGCAATCGCACGCTCGATCTGCGGCATATCTACCTGTTCGATCTTCTTAAGCCGCTCTTCCGTCTGCCGGACCTTACCGGTTCTTAGTTCGCTTGCCCCCATAGCCGTTGCAACGGAAAGAGAATTCTCCTGCGCCAGAATCGTACCGACACGCAATTGCTCTTTCCCTCTTTGCAACTCCCGCAATGAAATTCCATGCCGTTTCAGTTTCGAAACCTCTTCCTTCAGGCATTTC
>CAKPYT010000022.1 GCA_934203075.1 uncultured Clostridia bacterium
TCGGCAGATTTGGACGAATTGCAGCAGACCGGCGTCATGGTCGTCTGTGCGGGGGCCAAATCTATTTTGGATATCGGCCTGACGTTGGAGTGCCTGGAAACCCGCGGTGTCCCCGTGGTAGGGTATCAAACAAACGATATGCCGGCATTCTACACGCAGAAGAGCGGCTACCGTGTGGATTACCGTCTGGATTCTCCGGAAGAAGTGGCGCAAGCGTTTTTTGCACAGCAACAAATTGCGTTACAGGGCGGCATGCTGGTGGCAAATCCCATTCCGGATGAGTTTGCTTTGGATAGCGATTATATCAATCAGAACATACAGGCTGCACTGGAAGAATGCGAAAAATCGGGGATCCACGGGAAACAGACCACGCCGTATCTGTTGGATAAGATTCAAAAACTGACCTCCGGCAAAAGCCTGCAGGCGAACATCGAATTGGTGTTCCATAATGCGCGGTTGGCGGCAAAAATCGCAAAAGAACTGGCAGAATTAAAAAAGGCCCTTTGATTCTTCGTGGAAAGAAAAAGGGAAAGGGAATAAGCCATAAAAACAAAAGGCACTCGCCCATCGGGAGAATGCCTTTTTTAGTGGAATTGTCGAAACCGACTCTGTCCGGAGACTTTTGTCGTTTTTGAAACGAAAACACGTTTCAAAAAAGGGTCCGGAACCTATTTTTCATCGTCGGCATCTTCGATCCGGATGGAGTCGTCCGCTGCGTCCGTAACGGTATGATACAAATCCAAAACGGTTTTCTTCGCGTCCTTCACTTTCTTGCTGTAGACCAACGTCAGAATCAGGCGCTCGACGCCTTCCAGAATCATCGAGATTCCGGCAAAGATGACGATTGTATCAAACGTACAGAACATCACGGCAACACCGAGGCAGGCGGTTGCAAGCGAAAGGATGCTCAGCCAAATCCAGCCGGGCACTTTTGCTTTTGCGCAATAAATGCTGTCCGCGAAGGATTCCATTGCTTCTACTACAATAAATAAGCCGAGCATTACGATTAAAACGTCTTGCAGCAGTTCCGGATAGGTCAGGCAGAACACCCCCAAAAGTACGGTGAGAACGGCAGGAACGAGCAGGGGCATACCAAGTAACCCCGCCAGGCAGAAACGCACGAACAGGGAAACCCCTGCAAGAATCAGGCTGATGCCGCAAACCCAGCAGGCAATACTTGCAAAGTCGTTTGGCATAACCACGCAAAGTACGCCGATGGCAATGGTCAGAACAGAGATGAGAATACTGTCCCATTTCACTTTCTTCAAAAATTTTTTAACGTTTTCCATAAGTTTCCTCCTTAAACAGGATTCATAATTCCTAATCCCTAGTATAGTCTTGTCTATTATCATTGATTGTCCGTTGTGTGATGATTTTGTGAAATTTTGCCCGATCCGGTTCTTCGCGGTGCCGGAAGGTTCCTTTTCGGGTTGCCATACCGAAAAGAATATGCTATACTGCTTTTATCATCCGGGGGAGAAGAACCATGAAAGAAAATAAAAAGTTAGTTTTTCCGTTCGTATGTTTTTGCGCGGGAATCGTGTTGATGCTCGGTTTCATCACAATGCTGAAGTTTACCAATCCTTATCGAAACATCGTCCCGTTTTTGCTGTGTTTCTTGGGAATGCAGGCCGGCATTCAGTTGCTGATGCTGGGGGAATTTCGTTTTCAGGTCATGGGGATCAATCCCCGCAAGTACTATAAAGAGTTTTACTATTACACGGCAATTTACTTCCCGATTTTAGGCTATAAGTTTATTATTACCAAAATCTGGCCGTCTACGTTTATGGGGGACGAATACTTTTTGGTATTGATGCTGGCAATCACTGCTTATTGTTTGTACGTCAGCATTCGAACCATGGCTCATTTCGGGGCAGCGCTGAATCGGGGCGACGTGCCTGCTTTCTGCCCGGAGACGGATAAACCCGGGTTTTATGCCAAAATCGGAGGGACGTTCCGAAAAAATCGTGAAAAATAGAATTTCTCCCTTTTGTTTTTGCTCTTGTTTCCAGGGGCACGTGAAAGGAAAACGGGATGGTGAGGCACGCATCCTCGGCATTCCCAAAATTAAAAGGAATTTTCCACCCGCGTCGAGAAGGCGCGGGTGGTTTTTTGTCGGGAAGAAGACGCAGCCTCATGGAAAAGCATCGGCTCCAGCGGTTGCAAAAAGGGGGAAAATATAGTATAGTAAGAAAAACGAAGGAGCCACCATGAAATTTTTTTCGCGCAAGAAAAAAGCGGCAGAAAAACAGGATTCGCCGAAGTATAAGTTCAAGTTCAAAATCGGGATTGCTTTCTCCGGTGGAGGAGCAAGGGGTTTTGCGCATCTCGGCGCCATTCGTGCGTTTGAGGAAGCCGGCATTCGGTTCGATTACGTTGCAGGAACTTCCGTCGGCAGTATTGCCGGGGCATTGTATGCCGCCGGATACTCTTACGAGCAGATGTACGAATTTGCAAAAACTCTAACGGTAAAAGAAATTCGCAACAGTAAATTGTTTTGGGTTCCGTCCCGTACGGAAAACATCGCAAATGCCGTGCGGCGCTTTGCCGGAGACCTTACGTTCCGGGATCTGAAGCTGCCGTTCGCGTGCTGCGCGGTGGATCTGAACACCGGTAACGAGATCGTGTTGACAGAAGGCGACGTGCCGAAAGCGGTAAGTGCATCCAGTGCCGTCCCGCTGATTTTCCAACCGGTGGAATGGGGAGAGTATCGTCTGGTAGACGGCGGGCTGCAAAACACCATTCCGGCGGACGTTGTACGGGGCATGGGCGCGGAATTCGTCGTCTCGGTGGATCTGAACTCTGCCAGAGGCAGTGGCACCGTGACAAATAAATTGTTGGACGTTGCTTGGGCAACGTTTAATATCGCAATGAAGAACTCCGCTCTGAAAGGGGCGATGAACACGGATCTGATGATTTATCCGGATCTCACGGCTTTTTCGGCCACAAAGCCGGACGGCATGGAACAAATGATAGAAGAAGGCTACCGTGCAACAAAGGAAGCGATTCCGCAGTTGCTGTATGCCGTCGGGGCAATTAAAAATTTGCCGCAAACACAACCGAAAACGGAGGCATAAAATAAACTATGGCAAACGGGGATCAAAACAAAAAGCAAGCGAAAAAGGCTTCCTCCTCCAAACAAAAGGCGGAAAGGGAATATGCTTCAAAAGCATTCGGGGCGGCGCAATCGGCCGCCAGAGCAACAAAGGGCAACAGACGCAGCAACCGGGCAAAAAAGCAATCCGCACTTGTTTTCGTAGTTGTAATTCTGCTTTGTCTGGTCTGCGGATTATATTATTTCGATATTCCTCCGCTGAACTTTACGCTTGGCAATCTTCCGAAATATCAAAAGCCTTCGGAGCCTATTCTGTCGGAGGGAACGCTGAAGATTCATTTTATTGACGTCGGGCAGGGGGATAGCATCTTTCTGCAGTTCCCGGACGGAACGAATATGCTGATTGACGGCGGAAAAAACCGAAACGATGTGGCAGAGGCGATTCTGACTTATCTGAATCAACTTTCCGTTACCAGAATCGACACCCTGATGCTGACGCATACCGACGAAGACCATTGCGGCAGTTTGGATAACGTAATCGCGTCGGAGATTTATGTGGCAAACGTCTGGATGCCGAAAATCAAATCGCTGTACGAAAACGATCCTCTCAAGGACGAGACGAAACTGCCGAACGGCAGCGATATTACCGTAAAAGAAACGGCAGTCTATCGCGATTTCGTAAAAGCGGTGGTAGAAGAGGGCAGTAAAATACACTACACCTACGAGGGAGACACGTTGGTAGCGGAAACGAAGGACTATCAATTTGCCTTCTATACCCCGAACGACGAGCTGTACTCGAAAATCAGCACCGCGGCGGACAAAAACAACGTCTCCCCGATCGGAATTTTGACTTTTAACGGTAAAAAGGTATGTTTCACCGGGGACGGCGATAAAGCGGACGAACAGGCGTTTTTGAAATATACGTCCGAAAACGGAATCGATACGGATGTAGACGTCCTGAAAGTCGGGCATCACGGTGGGCAGGAATCTACCAATCAGGATTTTCTGGATGCGGTGCGCCCGGAGTATTCGGTCATCAGCGTCGGGGCGGGAAATTCCTACGGGCATCCGCGTCCGGCTTTGCTGGAACGGTTGTCTAATATCGGCAGCGAAGTGTATCGCACGGATTTGAACGGCAACATTGTGTTAACAATTACGAAAGAGGGGCTTTCCTGGCAGACGGAGAAGGAACAAAGCGCAGGGGTTGTTGCATTCCCTCCGCTGCAGCGTGGCGGAGTGTTTGCGCTTTGCGCATAGAGGAACGTATGAAACTACTCATCTTAAACGGCCCGAATATGCAATTACTCGGGCAAAGGAATCCTGCAATCTACGGCACGCAAACGTTGCAGCAGCTCAACGAACGTCTGCGTGCTTATGCAAAGGAACAAGGCATCGAAACGGAATTTTTGCAAACGAACCACGAAGGGGTGGCGTTGGACGCCCTGGCGTTACAGAATTTCGACGGGGTTGTATTGAATGCTGCGGCGTGGACGCACACCTCGGTTGCTTTAAGGGACTGTATCGAGGCAATTGTTCCGCCGGTGGTAGAGGTGCATCTCTCCGACCTTTCCGCCCGCGAGGACTTTCGTAAAACCAGTATGATTCGCGACGTAGTTGCCGCCTGCTTTATGGGCGAGGGAGAAAACAGCTATCGGAAAGCAATCGATTGGTTGAAAAACGCCTTGAACGACTCGTCCGTGCGCTAACCTGGAATCGACACCGGGGAACGCAGCGGATTACGGGAAGAAAGGCCGATGATGGTTTCAACGGAGCCCTGTCTGAGTGCAACGTAGTTCGTCGGCGGGCAAGAGGATGCTGCGTGTTGTTTC
>CAKPYT010000023.1 GCA_934203075.1 uncultured Clostridia bacterium
CAGGAAAAGCGGGTGGATTACTCCGCCACGATTGTAGAAGAAAAGGGGAAGAAGCCGCGGGGACGTTTCTTTGTCACCTTCCTGTTGGCGGCAATCCTGACGTATCTGGCCTTTTTACCGATGAATCTTCTGCCGTTTTTGAACTTCGGCACAGTAGAGCTGACCATCGGAGAGGAAACTCTCGCCTTTACGGGATATACGCTGGTCACCAACCTTCTGGCAAATCTTCACCTTGTCGGGACGGTGCAGAGCGATGCGCTGTTTGTCTGGATCCTCGGTGTGGTTTACGCCGTTTCCGCTTTGGCGCTTGTGCTGTATCTGCTGGCGCAACTCGTGCGGTTGTTATTCGGGAAAGGATACCGCAAAACCAATTGGCTTTGGTTTGCGTTGTTCGTCGTCACCGGTCTGATTGCCGCAATCTGCGCAACAGCAAATCAGGTCCTGGCGGGAAGTACTTTGCTGACTATAATTTATACGTCACTTTTGAAAGGGATTACGGCAATTCAATGCGGATATAACCTGTACGTCTTGCCGGCTACGTTCCTGATTTTGTTTGTGCTGAGCGCATGCCTGCGCACGCGGAAAGAACAAAAGCAGGTCATCAGTATTCAGCGCTAGGGGCTAGCGGAACACCTGAAAAGAAACGGATAAAATAAAAAGAACAGACCGATAGAAAAATCGGTCTGTTTTGAGGAAATACCCATGAAATATACAGCGAAAGATTTAAGAAAAAAGTATTTGGACTATTTTCGCGAAAACGGTCATACCGTCATCGCGAGTGCCAGCCTGATTCCGGAAAATGACCCGACGGTGTTGTTTACTACGGCCGGAATGCATCCCCTGACCCCGTATCTGCTGGGGCAAAAGCACCCTGCGGGCAAGCGCCTTACGGACGTGCAGAAATGCGTACGCACCGGGGATATCGACGAAGTGGGGGACAGTTCTCACTGTACCTTCTTTGAGATGTTGGGAAACTGGTCGTTGGGGGACTATTTCAAAAAGGAGTCCATTCATTATTCCTATCGCTTTTTGACGGATCCGGAATACTTGGGCATTCCGAAAGAAAAACTTTGCGTCAGCGTATTTGCGGGGGACGAAGATTGCCCGCGGGACGAGGAAAGCGCACAGATCTGGCAGGAATGCGGGCTGAAGCCGGAACAGATTTTTTATTTGCCGAAAAAGAACAACTGGTGGGGACCTGCCGGCATCACGGGGCCGTGCGGGCCGGATACCGAAATTTTTTACGACACGGGCAAACCGAGCTGCGGGGAGCATTGCGGACCCGCCTGCGATTGCGGTAAATGGCTGGAAATCTGGAACAATGTCTTTATGCAATACAACAAAACGGCACAGGGCACCCTGGAACCGCTTGCACAAAGAAACGTGGATACGGGGATGGGGTTGGAACGGACCGTCTGTGTGTTGAACGGGTTTGAAAGTGTGTACGATACGGACGTATTCCAACCGGCTATTCGCTGGCTGGAAGAAAAATCCGGTAAGTCGTATCACGAAACGGAAGAAACGACGCGCGCGATGCGCATCGTAGCGGATCACGTACGTACGGCAACCTTTTTGTTGGGCGACCAGATGGGGATTACCCCCTCAAACGTCGACCAGGGGTACGTACTGCGTCGGTTGATACGTCGTGCCGTGCGGTTTAACCGCCGGCTCGGGATTGCCAACGGTTTGCTTTCGGAACTGGCTGCGTTGTATATTGCCGAATACGGAGAAGTCTATCCGGAACTGAAAGCAAACGAAGCAAGAGTCTGCGACGAATTGAAAAAGGAAGAAGAGAAATTCCTGCGGACGCTCGGTCAGGGGGAAAAGGAATTTGAAAGAGTTGCCGCCCGTTCGGACGGAAAGACGATAGACGGGGCAACGGCGTTCAAATTGTATGATACGTACGGGTTCCCCATCGAACTGACGGAAGAATTTGCAAAAGAAAAAGGGCTGCAGGTGGATACGGAAGGGTTCCGCGAAAAGTATAAGGAACATCAGCAAAAATCTCACGCCGGCGGGGAACAACGCTTTAAGTGCGGACTTGCCGACACGACGGACGAAACGGTGAAACTGCACACGGCAACCCATCTTTTGCAGGCGGCACTGCGCAAAGTGCTGGGAGAAGAGGTGCAGCAGCGCGGCAGCAACATCACGCCGGAACGCTTGCGGTTTGATTTTTCCTTCCATCGCCCCATGACGGCGGAAGAAGTGGCGCAAACGCAGGCGCTGGTGAACGAGGCCATTGCTATGCACATTCCCGTGACCTGTGAAGAAATGACGGTGGAAGAAGCCAAGAAGCAAGGGGCAATCGGGTTGTTTACCGATCGTTACGGAGATCTGGTAAAAGTGTACACGATCGGTTCCGTTTCCAAAGAAATCTGCGGCGGGCCTCACGTGGCCAATACGGAGGAACTGGGGCACTTCGTCATCACAAAAGAACAGTCCAGCAGCAGCGGTGTTCGCAGAATCAAGGCGGAACTGCATCCGCAGGCCTAAAGAGAAGGGGACCGTAAGGCAAGAGTGTTGCCGCAGCGGGGCTCGGAACAGAAAATCGAAACAAAGCAAAGGGTGTCGCAAACTGCGACGCCCTTTTAAAACGCGCGGAAGGAGAATTTTACCGAGGGAAGAAGGGGCCTCCTGCGGATCGGGGGCTTGCAAAACCAGGCATGGATAAAAGGCGCAATCGATTTTTACAGAGGACAGGCGATCGCTCTGACCCGCTCGGCAGAAAGAGCGAGGGGAAAGCAACGGAACGATTTCTGCGGGGCGTGGAGGACCTCTGCAAAAAGTCGCTATGTTTTCAAGAGGTTCAACTCTCTTTCAGCGGGATTTCATACAATTTCCATATTGCGGGGGTATAACTATAGCACAGTAAACGAATTTACTGTACACCCTATCTCCTCTAGCCCGCGGAGCTCCTATCATGCGGGCTCCCCTTCGGGGGAAAATGAAAACAGTCGATTTTCATAACTATTTCTCAGCAAAGGGGCAGCCGGACGGTTGCCCTTTTGTTTTGCGTTTTCGGGATTTGACGAACCGGGAAAAGACTGTTACAATAGAAAAAAGCAACGGCTGCAATCAAGTAAAGCAAAAGTTTTGTTGCGGACAGGAGGCTTTCCTATGAAGATTTTTATCGATCTGTGTTTTCTCTATATCATCGGGGGAACGCTCGGCTGGCTGACCGAACTGTTCTTCCGGCGGATCGTGCATAAAAAATGGGTAAACCCCGGGTTTCTGGTGGGGCCGAACCTTCCGCTGTACGGCATCGGAGTCGTGCTGCTTTACCTCATTTGCAGCCTGGATTATAGTTTCATCGCGTCCCCCGTGTGGCGTTCGGTGTTTATCGTTGCGGTCATCACCGTTACCATGACGGTAATCGAATACATTACCGGGTTGATTTTCATTAAAGGCATGCGCGTGAAACTGTGGGACTATTCTTCCCGTTGGGGAAATATTCAGGGGATCATCTGCCCTCTGTTTACGTTGCTGTGGGGGCTCGCCGGTGCCGGATATTATTTCTTCGTGCACGGTTGGATTGTGCAGGCAAAAGATTGGATCGGGGTGCACCCGCTCTACTCGTTCTTTATCGGGATCTATTTCGGGCTGATGCTTGTGGATTTGTTTTATTCCTTCCATATCGTAGCGCGGATTCGTACCTGGGCAAAGGAAAGCAACGTGGTGGTGCGCTACGAGGAACTGAAACTTTCCGTCAAGAAGCGTGCCGAAGCACTGAAAGAAAAGTACGACTTTTTGCTTTCCTTAAAGAGGACGGAATTAAGGCAGGAGTTGGAGCAGTATCGTAAAGAACGGGAGGAGAAGGAAACTTCCTGGAAAGAAAAACGACAGAAAACGGGCAAGGGAGAGTAATCCTTTCCTTGTGTTGCGCATCCTCCGGAAGGGCTGTTCCAAGGGCGTTTAACCGGGGAACAGGGCGGGTTTTTCCGCCAAGGCAAGGGTTTTCTGCGGAAAAAAAGGGCACGAGCCTTTTTCCGAAAGCGGAAAGATCGGTACTTTCGGGAAGGATCGGCAACCCGGTGAAAAGCGAAAGAAAGCAAAAAGAAAAAGGCACCGTAGCGGGTGCCTTTTGTGTTGCCTCGGTTACTTTTGTTGCAGATATTGCTGCAGTGCGGTTGCCAATTGATCCGGACAGGAAGTGCCTCTGCCGTTGCAATTGATGCCTTTCAGTTTTGCGATGACGTCTTCCACCTTCATGCCTTTCACAAGGGAGGCGATGCCCTGCAGGTTGCCGTTGCATCCGCCGTAGAACGTGACGTCCTTCAGAATGTCGTCTTCAATTTCGAGATCGATATAGCGGGCACACGTACCCTGGGTGCGATATCTCATAAAAACCTCCTGTTATTTCTCTTTGCGCGCGCGGGATTCCGCCTTTAAGCGCAGTTCTTTATCCAAAATCTTTTTCCGCAGGCGAATGTTTTTGGGGGTTACTTCCAGCAATTCGTCATCCGCGATGAATTCCATACATTGTTCCAGACTCATTTGCGTGGGGGTGATGAGTTTTAAAGCGTCCTCCGAGCCGCTTGCGCGGTTGTTGGTGAGGTTTTTCTTTTTGCACACGTTCACCACCAGATCGTCCTCGCGGGAGTTTTCGCCGACAATCATCCCTTCGTACACTTCCACACCGGCGCCGACAAACAGTTTGGCGCGTTCCTGTGCGTTAAAAAGACCGTAGGCCGTGGTGGTGCCCGTTTCAAACACGACGAGGGACCCGCGCTGACGCTCCTGAATGCCACCGACGTAGGGCTCGTAATCCAGCAGGACGTGGTTCATAACGCCCATGCCCTTGGTGTCCGTCAGCATTTCGGCGCGGTAGCCGATGATGCCGCGGGAGGGGATTTTGAATTCCAGCCGGGTGGTGCCTCTGTCTGCGGACATGTTGAGCAATTCGCCCTTACGAATGGCGATTTTATTCATTACGGTGCCGACGTATGTTTCCGGCACGTCGATGACCAGTTCTTCAAACGGTTCGCATACGACGCCGTTGATGGTTTTTAAAATTACTTTCGGGCGGGAGACCTGAAATTCGTAACCTTCCCGCCGCATCGTTTCGATGAGAATCGAAAGGTGCAATTCCCCGCGGCCGTATACCTTAAAGCACTCGGTCGAGTCGGTTTCTTCCACGCGCATGCTGACGTTGGTTTCGATTTCTTTGAACAGGCGGGCGCGCAGGTGGCGGCTCGTCACGAATTTGCCTTCCTTGCCGGCAAAGGGGGAGTCGTTTACCATAAACAGCATGGAAATGGTCGGCTCGTCGATGTGCACAAAGGGCAGCGGTTCGATGCAGTCCGCCGCGCAGACCGTTTCGCCGATGTTGATATCGCTGATACCGCTGATGGCAACGATATCGCCCATTTTACCGCTTTGCACCTCGCGGCGCTTCAGCCCCTCGAACTGATAGAGTTTGGTGATGTGCGTTTGCGTATGTGTTCCGTCCCGGTGGCACACGGCAACCTGCTGGCCGACGCGAATTTCGCCACGGGCGATTTTGCCCACGCCGATTCTGCCGACGTATTCATCGTACTCGATGTTGCAGATGACCGTTTGCAGGGGTGCGGCGATTTCGCCGCACGGGGGTGCAATGTCTTTCAGAATGGTATCCAGCAGGGGGTTCATATTGCTGCTGGGCGTTGCTAAATCCAGAGTGGCGTAGCCTTCCTTTGCGGAGGCATACACAACGCTGAAATCGAATTGTTCGTCCGTCGCACCCAATTCCAGAAAGAGGTTCATCGTTTCTTCGATGACCTCATTGCAGCGCGCTTCCGGCTTGTCGATTTTGTTGATGACGACAATCACCTTTTTGTTGAGTTCCAGCGCCTTTTTCAGTACGTAACGGGTTTGCGGCATGCATCCTTCAAAAGCGTCCACCAAAAGCAGAACGCCGTCCACCATGGACAGGATGCGCTCCACCTCGCCGCCGAAGTCGGCGTGTCCGGGGGTGTCTACAATGTTGATTTTGACTCCCTTATAAAAAAGCGCGGTGTTTTTTGCCAAAATGGTGATGCCGCGTTCCCGCTCGATAGCGTTGCTGTCCATCACGCGTTCGCCGACGTTTTCGTTTTGGCGGAAGATGCCGTTTTGTTTCAGAAGTTGATCGACCAGCGTGGTTTTGCCGTGGTCTACGTGCGCAATAATTGCAATGTTTCTGACGTCCGTTCTACTATCCATAAATTCTCCGTGGCGTGGATTTTTCCACGCGGTTATTATACACCACATAAAAGGATGTGGCAAATGCCTGTGTAGAAAATATAGCGGCGAAAACAAGAAAAATCGTTTCAAAAAGCGGGGAAACGGCACAAAAAGCGCCTGTTTTGTATCGGATCGCTTTCGGAAGGGGGAGGGCTCCCCGAAAAGAGAAGGCGGAAGCGTGTGCACAAAAATGTTCGGCGATTTCTAAAGCAAAATGAAGGGAATCACTGGTAAATCTTTGGGAGATATGCTATAATGCCCGTATGAAGATACAGCGTGTTCCGACAAAAGAAATACTTACTTTACGCAGAGATGTTCTTCGTCCCGGTATGGACGTGAAGGCGATTTCTTACGAGCAGGACGATGCCCAGGGCAGTTTTTCTTTGGGAGTTTTCGAGGACGGGAAATACGTGGCTTGCGTCACGTTTTTGCCGGTAAGGACGGAAGACCTCCCGCAGGAAAGGCAGTACCAGATGCGCGCTTTGTGTACGGACCCGGCCTATCGCGGCAGAGGGTACGCAACGGCGCTGATTCTGGAAGGATGGCGGCAATTGAAAGACATGGGAGTGCAGGCGGTGTGGTTTCACGCACGGCATTACCTGCTGGATTTTTATCGGTCTTTCGGTTGTGTGGATTACGGAGAATTGTTTCCGATTCCCGATTCCTGCGAACACAAAAACATGTACAAAATATTGTAATAACGGAGGAATAAAATGAAATTCGATTTTGACAAAGTCATTTCCCGCAAGGGAACGCATTCCACAAAGTGGGAATCCGGCGGACACGGCGGCGTTCAGTTTGACGAAAACTCTCTGGCGTTTTCCATTGCGGATATGGATTTTGCGGTAGCACCGCAAATTGTGGAAGCATTGAAGAAACGCGTAGAACACCCGATTTACGGTTATACCGCAGCGTTTACGGAAGATTATCAGGCAGCCGTCAAAGGCTGGTATAAACGTCGTTTTGATTGGGACATTTCGTTCGATTGCGTTTACAAAGTGCACGGCGTGATGGACGGCGTGCGCGATACGCTGCGCGCGTTTTCGCAACCGGGAGACGGCGTCATTATCCAAACGCCGGTTTATTCTCCCTTTACGTACCTGCTGCGTGCGGAACGCCGCACCATTCGTTATAATCAACTGCTGTGCGACGAGAAAGGCAATTGGAGCATCAACTTTGCAGAACTGGAAGAATTGTGCAAAGATCCGAGCGTTAAGGTTCTGATGTTCTGCAATCCTCATAACCCGGTCGGCCGCGTGTGGACGAAGGAAGAGTTGGGAAAGGTTGCGGATATCTGCCATGCGAACGACGTGGTAGTGATCAGCGACGAAATTCACGGGGATCTGACCCGTTCGGACGTGAAGTACACGCCTATGATTACCGTTCGCCCCGATTATAACATCGTGGCAGGCACTTCCGTTTCCAAAACCTTTAACCTGGCCGGGCTGGAAGTGGCTCACATGGTGTTCAGCAAGCCGGAATATAAAAACAAAGTTTCTTTCCCTCACGGAACCGAAACCTGCAACCCGTTAACGACCGCAGCGATGATTGCGGCGTATAACGAGGGGGACGAATGGCTGGATGCCGTTCGCGAATATATCGACGGCAACTTCCGCTATCTGAAAGAATGGTTGGCGGAAAATATGCCGAAAGTACAATACGAAATTCCGCAAGGGACGTATCTTGCATGGATTAACGTAACGCCTTACACCAACGATTCGGAAAAACTGGCAAGAGATTGCGGCGCCGCTGCCAAGATTATCATCGAACAGGGCGACGTGTACGGCCCCGGCGGCAAGGGTTACATCCGCTGGAACCTGGCTTGCCCGCGCAGCCTGTTGGAGGAAGGCCTCCGACGCTTCAAACGCGTGGTAGATCGTTACGAAGTGGGCGACGTGGTGGACGACGTGGTATTCCATACCGCATGGAAACAAAACGTTTCCATGAACGAGGCCTCCAAAGGCAAAAAGAAAGTACTTTCCTTCCTGCGTTATTACGGTTGCCCCACCTGCAAGATGGATCTGGACGACTATAAGAAAAATATCGAAGCGTTTACCAAAGCCAATGCGGACGTCTATTGCTTCCTGCAAAGCGAACCCGCAACGTTAAAGGAAGAAAACGTCACCGAAACGACCTATCCTTTTACCGTCGTGTTGGATCCGGAACAAAAGCTTTATCAAAAGTTCGCCGTTTTGCCGGCATTGGTGAAAGAACAACTGGTAACCTTTAAGGATATGCCGAAATTGAAAGCATCCGCCGCGGCAGGGTACGTACACGGCAAAAACGAAGGCAACGAGTATCAACTGCAGGCCGTGTTGGTGCTGGACGAAAACAATAAAGTGATTTTTGCACACTACGCCAATAGCCTGGCCGATATGCCGGAAGCGGAATTGATTGCCAAACTGTGTGCAGACGAAGCGTTCCGCGCGGAGTACATCGAAAGTCTGAAACCCAAAAAGTTCAATCCCGCCATGATGAAGGGCGGAAAACCCGGCGCGGCAGGAGGACATCCCGGTGCGGCGGGCGGACACCCGGGAGCAATGGGGAAATAACACGCCGAAGTGAAAGGAGTTGCGCCGCAAACGGAACCCTTTACCGCCATAAAAACACGAAACACTATCCGTGTCGGGTAGTGTTTCTTTTTTTGGATATTTTTTGCCGGCAAAAGCCGAGGGATCGACGGAAACCGAACGCTTTTTGAAACGGTAAGGAAAAGGCTTTATTGGGGAAAGGGGCGGATACGAAACGGTTCGGGCATAGGGTTTGGGCAGGCGGATTGTTTTTTCCCTCGCGAAAGGCGAGATAAAAATTATGGGCAGGAAAGAGGGGATAAAAAGGAAAAACGACGGCGCAGTTTTGCGC
>CAKPYT010000024.1 GCA_934203075.1 uncultured Clostridia bacterium
ATCCATGGTCGTTTCCGCATGACGATGCACGCCGCCGATTCCGCCCGTTGCAAAAACGTCGATCCCCGCAAGATGTGCAATATACATGGTGGCGGCAACCGTTGTGGCCCCGTCTGCCTTTTTTGCAACGACAAACGGTAAATCTCTGCGAGAAACTTTCGTGACGCTTAACCCGCCCTTTCCAAGCCTTTCGATTTCCTCTTTGGAACAACCTACCGTCATCACCCCGCCGATAACGGCAATCGTTGCAGGGATGGCTCCGTTTTCACGCACGATTCTTTCCACGGCAAGGGCCGTTTTCACGTTTTGCGGATAAGGCATCCCGTGCGAAATGATGGTGGATTCCAGCGCTACCACCGGCTGGTGATTTTTCAAAGCTGTTTGTACTTCTTCGGACAAACGTAAATATTGCTGTTTCATTTTTCTACTCCCTTTTGTTTTGTCTTTTACAAAAATACGCCCCGAATTTTTTCGGTGTCGCCGATTTCGGTTTTTCTCTTTTTCTTCTCTATCCGATTCTCTCGTCTACACGGAACCGTGCCGTTCTTTCTTCATATTTTCGATTCTTTTTGTAAGCGTTTCTATATTCATATTTTTTGACACGGTCTCGGCCGACGAAATCGTTTCTGCGGCGGCTGCGGAGCCCCACACGGCACTTTCCTCTACCCCCATGCCATTGACGAATCCGTACACGACGCCTGCCATAAAACTATCGCCGGCACCCGTCGTGTTGAGGACTTTTTCCGCACAACTGGGCACGTGCCGAAAATTTCCGTTAGCGTAGCAGTACACCCCGTCGATTCCGCAACTGAGGTAAATAACGTCGATTCCGCGTTGTGCCAGTTTTTCACAGGCCCGTCCGGCAGACGATGCATCCTTAATTTCTACACCGCACAACGCCTGCGCTTCAAACGTATTCGGTTTGAGGCAATAAATTTTTTGCAGACTGTCCTTGCATCGCACGGCTTTTTTTGCAGAAACGGCGTCCACGAACAACGGAGCCTGAACGTTCTTTTGTAAAAACGCCAGACTTTCCGGAATGTTCGTATCTGCCACGACGCAGGCGGCACCGTTCAGCAATTCCAGCTTGCTTTGCAAAAACTGCGGAGTCAACCTCTGCAGTACATCCATCGATGCGACCCCTACAAACATATCGCAATCCACATCGTTTACGGAAACGTACATAGAATTTGCTTCGTCCACCCGCAGGCTGTGCGAAAGATCTATCCCTGCACAGGCTGCGTTTTGCTCGATCATTTTTGCACCGGAATCGTTGCCGAGAACGGTGATGAGATACACTTTTTGTCCCAGCCTTGCGAGGTTTTCGGAAATATTGCGTGCCACGCCCCCGCAGGAGAGCGAAACCCGCCCTGGGTTGCTGTTTTGCGTTTGCAGTTTTGTGTAGGAAATGCAGTGAACGTCCACGTTCGCTCCGCCCACAACACAAATATAAGGTTTTTGCATATCGGTTCTTACGGCTGCACGAAAGGCAGCTCTTCCTCTTTAGTACGTGATGAGTTGCTGAAAAACGTGAATGGCGTATCGATCGGACATGCCTGCAAGATAATCCAACACGGCGTGGAGATACGTTTGCTCGTCCGCAACGGTACCGTAGATCTTTTCGTTTTGGTAATTCTGCATTTTTTCCGCCAAAGAACGGCTCAGTACGGAAACGTCGCAGTACTTTGCAAGATAGTTCCGGAATTCATCAATCAATTCCGGGCAATAGGAACGACGCTCTTCCAGCCCGTTCCAGACATCGCCACTGCGATAGCAATCGCGCAGAAACGAAAATATTTCCGTCAGCACGAGACGCGCATACTTATGGAACGCTTCGAACCTTTTGCTTCCGTAAATGTATTCGTAATTGAAAGCCTTAATACGATTCAATATTTCGAACATTTCCTCCGAAAGACAAATGCCCCTTTCGACGGAACTGTGTTCGCACACGTCCAGAATCATGTTGCTCATGATATTACTGGTGTTCACGCCGGAGCCCCCCTTCAGTTTTACGATGGAGGATAATTCTTTTAAGTGTCGGGCCTCCAGAAAACCAAGGTTGATGGCATCCTCGATGTCCCGGCCGACGTAGGCGATTTTATCTGCCATTTTTACCACGCACCCCTCGTAAGTTGCGGGGGAAAACTGGCCCGGCGTACGGAAAAGGTTCAGGTCAAACGTTTCCGTTCGCGGCATGATATGATTCAGATCCTTTTCTCCGCAGTGCGAGATAATTCCGTCCCGCACGGCATAAGTCAGGTTCAGATTTTGATACTTACTGTCGTGATTGGGAAGCAATTCGATATGATCCACAAAGTATAATCCGTTTTTTTCGTGCCAGAAAGGTTCGCCGAGATACTCCTGATACAGATCGTTGATGATTTCTTCTCCCTGATGTCCGAACGGAGCATGCCCCAAATCATGCCCGGTGGCAATGGCTCGCGTCAATTCCTCGTTCAGGTTCAGGCATTTCGCTATGGTATAACTTACGGATTCAACGTGCAGCACGTGCTCCATTCTGGTGCAGATATGGTCGCTCTCGATATTGAAAAAGACCTGCGTTTTATGCTTCAGACGACGATACGCCGTACTGTGCAGAATGCGGGTATAATCCCTGGCAAACGGGGAGCGAATTTCTCCTTCTGCCCAATGCATCGGGGATTGACGTGCAATGAGTGCCTCGTAACGCGGATGTTGCTCCGTCACGGCAACGGAACTGAAATCTTTTTTCATCTTTTTCTCCCTTCCTTCTCTCCGTATTGTTTTTAGTATAACATATCGACGGACGTTCTACCACCTTTTTTGACGTCTTTTCCTGCCGAAGAGTGAAATCCCAACCGTCGCGAGCCTCTCGTGCAAACAAGCGCCGCCAAGCCCTTTCTCTGCAAGAATCCGCCCCCTCCTGCACGCTTTTTTTTACGAAGTAATAGAATAAACTAAAGGAGTGACGATATGAGCTTTTTTCCATGTAATTTCAACCGCAACTGCGGTTGCGGAAACGACAATCAATATCAATGCCGCCCCGGTTATTACGTAGGGCCGACCGGACCTACCGGACCGCGTGGGCCGCAAGGTCTGCCGGGAGCAACCGGGGCAACGGGTGTGCAGGGACCAATCGGCCCTCAGGGGGTGCAGGGCGTTACCGGACCGACCGGACCGACCGGACCACAAGGCCCTGCAACCGAAGTCGTTGTGGTGGGAACCACCGTAACGGGTGCGCCCGGTACCCCAGCCTCTGTGGTGCAAAGCGTATCCGGTAACGTCAACACCCTCACCTTTACCGTTCCGGCAGGTCCTACCGGGCCTCAGGGCGCCCAGGGTGTGGCAGGTGCAACCGGCGCGACCGGAGCCACAGGCGCAGCGGGAGTACAAGGTGCTACCGGTGCAACCGGCGCGACAGGGCCGCAAGGCGAGCAAGGTATTCAGGGAGAAACCGGGGCGACGGGCGCAACGGGACCCACCGGACCGCAAGGTATTCAGGGCGTAGCGGGAGCTCAAGGCATTCAGGGTGCTACCGGCCCCACGGGTCCGCAAGGAACACAAGGTGCCACCGGTGCTACCGGCGCAACCGGACCGCAAGGCGAGCAAGGTATTCAGGGAGAAACCGGGGCGACGGGTGCAACGGGACCCACCGGGCCGCAAGGTATTCAGGGTGTAGCGGGGGCTCAAGGCATTCAGGGTGCCACCGGCCCCACAGGTCCGCAAGGAACACAAGGTGCTACCGGTGCCACCGGCGCAACCGGACCACAAGGCGAGCAAGGTATTCAGGGAGAAACCGGAGCGACGGGCGCAACGGGACCCACCGGGCCCACCGGACCGACAGGCCCTGCGGGGACGGTAACCCCGGGTGCTACCGTAACACCGGTGACTCCGGAAACGGCAACGACAGAGCAGGTTGCGACGCAACTGAACGCTTTGATCACGTCTCTTACCAACGCAGGCTTTTTGTCCTGAAATAAAAAATTTGTTCTGAAAAACGACAGCCGACCCTTCCGGTCGGCTGTTTTTCTTTTTGATCGTCCTGAAAAGGATACTGCGTCTCGCACTTTGCTTTTATCCGGTCACATTTGTTCCTTCCCGAGACAAGACAACATCCTTTTTGCGCATTCTCCCTTTCTTTCAGGCAAAAAACCAAAAAGTTATTTTGCCCGTGCCTTGCAAAGCAAAAGTCTTTGATGCCCCTTGTTATCCCAATGCGACGTCCAGAACCATCATCAACGCAAATCCTACCGCAACGCCGATGGTCCCCAGGTCACTATGCTCGCCGTCCTTCAACGAAGGAATCAGCTCCTCTACCACCACGTAGATCATGGCACCGGCGGCAAAAGCCAGCACGTACGGCAAAATCGGCGTGACTACGGAGGACAACAGCAACGTCAGTGCAGCCCCAATCGGCTCCACCACTCCGGAAAGGACCCCATACAAAAAGGCTTTTCCGCGCGGCATCCCTTCCCCTGCCAGAGGAGCGGAAATAATAGCGCCTTCCGGAAAATTCTGTATGGCAATGCCAATGGCAAGTGCAGCCGCCCCCGCAGCGGATACGGAAGCCGTGCCGGCAAGCGTCCCCGCCAGTACAACGCCGACGGCCATTCCCTCCGGCAGGTTGTGCAGCGTAACGGCCAGCACCAACATGGTAGACTTTCCGAACGAAGACCGATGCCCTTCCGGTTCCTTTGCGCCGAGGTGCAAATGCGGAATTAACTTATCCAAAAGAAGCAAGAATGCAATGCCCAACAAAAACCCGAGACACGCCGGGAACCAAGCGGCCGTTCCGGAGGCTTCTGCCATTTCGATGGACGGCAGCAGCAAAGACCAAACGGAAGCGGCAATCATCACGCCGGAAGCAAAACCGAGCAGCACTTTCTGCACCCGATAATGCATGCCCTTTTTTAAAAATACTACCGTGCCCGCCCCAAGCGTTGTGCCGAGAAACGGCAGCGTAAGTCCGATTAAGATCGTCCAGTTCATACACCCTCCTTTTTCATCTAAACTTTCCGGGGCTCTAAGAAGAACTCTTTTTCTTGCGTGCAGGATTTTAAGGATCGAGAACGTTTTCTCTCTTCAGAGGAATTTCTTGTTTCAGTTTTTTCAAATACGGAACCAACAAAATTCCTGCAACCATCAGGCCGATAAAGTCGGAAACGGGAATCGCCCAGGCAATTCCGTCCAGACCGACGAATCGATTCAGCAGAATCATGAGCGGAATATCCAACCCGCCTTTCCGCAGCAATGCCAACACCAGTGGCTGCACTTTGCGCCCGGTGGCCTGAAACAGCGTAATAATGCAAAAGTTTACCACCGTAACGGGACACGCTACGCAAATAATCTTCAGAAATTGCGTACCGTACCGAACCGTTTCGGCATCGGCAATGAACGCCCGCGCGATCGGCTCTGCCAATATAAAAAGCAGCAGTCCACCGGCAACGGCAAGCGAGAGGCCGTAAATCAACATCACGCGGAACGAGCCGACCATCCGTTTGCGATTTCCGGACGTATAGTTATAACCGATTAACGGTAACGTTCCCTGCGTCATACCCTGCGCAATCGCAAAAGCAACCGTATCGATTTTTTTGGCTATGCCCATGCCGGCCGTCGCTTCCGTGCTGTATACTTCAATGATGTTATTCAATACCACGTTCGAAAGCGTTGCCATAAACGTCATGGTGAAACTCGGCAAACCAACGGTCACCACCTCTTTCGGAAGGCCGCCCTTTACGGTGAAAAACTTTGGGGAAAGTGTGAGAACGCTTTTTTTGCGGATGTGCCACAAAAATGCAAGGAAAAACAGAGTTGCCACGCAATTGGAAATTAACGTAGCAATCGCCGCGCCTTTGATCTGCAGGCCAAACGTGAAAATAAAAAGCGGATCTAACGCAATATTCAGAACCCCACCGAGGGCAACCCCGATGCTTGCCTGTGCCGCATACCCCTCCGAACGGATCAGATGCGCTAACCCCGCATTCAAAACCGTGGGGACGGCACCGATGCATACCGTCCAGAACACGTACTGCCGACAATATTCCAACGTATCGGCTTTTGCGCCGACAAGGTTCAGAACGGGCGACAGAAACGCCAAGATCACGATCCCGTATACAAACGAACAGACCAGCATCGCCCAAAAGCAGAAAGCAGAGCAATTCGAGGCACGCTCGCGGTTTCCGGCGCCGAGGCAGCGGGAAATTAAACTTGCACCGCCGATGCCGAACAGATTGGCCAAGGCCGTTAAGAACATAAAAATCGGCAGGCTGATCTGCGCTGCCGCAACCTGAGCCGGTACGTTCAACTGCCCGATGAAAAACGTATCCGCCATATTATAGATTACGGTAATCAATTGGCTGATGATGGTAGGGATTGCAAGTGTCAGTACCGCTTTCCAAACGTTTACGGTCTTAAATAATTCTGTCTTTTTCGTAGCCAACGTAGTTCCCTCTTTTCCGCATGTTTCCTACGGTCGGGCAGGATTTGCAAAACACCTTTTGGGGCGTTAATTTATCCTATGAGAAACGGTCGTTCTCCGTGACGCAGCCTACGTGCCCCACGGTCGGTCGATTCTCCGTGCTCGATCAATTTTTTATTTCTTCTTCCTCTTCGTCGAGGTGCACTTTGGGCAAACTCCAACGAAATCTGGTGGCGAGCAGACGGATTGCGAATACCACCGCCATCGATGCTACCGTCAGAACAATCGTATCCACCCCGAGCAGCCGTAAAACGTAGTACAATACGGCCCCCAGAATGGACGCGAGTGCATAAATGTGTTTTTTAAAGATATAAGGGGTAACTTCTGTGAGAATATCCCGCAAGACACCCCCGCCGACCCCCGTCAGAAGCCCGAGCGAAATTGCCAAAAAAGCATTGTCCTGCAGCCCTTTGGCAAAGGCAACTTCCATGCCCATTACGGTAAACGCCGCGAGCCCCAAAGCATCGAAAAAATTATTGATTTGCTCTATTTTTGCATTCAGAACGCGAAATTGCCGATGCTTTACGTACGCAAAAATGAAAAAAATCAAAGACACGAGTGCGGCAATTGCCACCATATACCAACGAGAAAAAATCACGGGAGGCGTTGTGCCGATCAGCAAATCTCGCGTGATGCCTCCGCCGATACACGTGAGGCTGCCCACCGCTACGACGCCGAAAACATCAAATTTTGCTTTGATTCCCGCTGCCGCCCCGGAAATGGCAAATGCCACCATACCGATGATTTCAATAATAAACATAATCGTGTCAATCATGATACTTGTTCCCCGTTGTTTTTTCTGCAGGACAATTGTAGCACATTGCCCGCAAACTGTAAAACGAAACGACGTTCCTGCCGAAACGCCGTACGTCTGAATTCCTGCGTGAGGAGAACTCCCCTTCTACCGAATTTTGCAAACCTTGTCCGGCGGGAGGCGTTCTTCTCGCAAGTTCCCTTTCCGCCGCAGCAGACAAAGGAAAAAACTTTTTCTTCCGACCGAAAAATGCTTTCCTCCGGAGGGAACCTTCGTCGGCATCTGACAACCCCTTGGTTTATTCGTTTGTCAAGTGCCTGCTATTTGGTGTATAAATCGAGTTCTTCTTCTACGTAACGATACTTTTTAATTTTTGGATTTTTAATGATCCGCCCACGCAGACAAACCATGGACGGCGTTCTCAATGCTTCCAGATTCTCCAACGGGTTTTGGCGAACGACCAGAAAATCTGCGGACTTGCCGACCTCGATCGAGCCGGTTTCTGCGTCGATTCCCGCAATTTTTGCGTTTCCGAGCGTAGCCGTATAAATCGCGAAAGCGGGGCTGACGCCCAAATACTTCTGAAAGTATTTTAATTCTCTCCACATATCGTAATGCGTCACGAACGGACAAGCCGTATCCGTGCCGAGCCCCACCGGAATGCCGTTTTCCAGGCAATGCTTTGCGCAATCAATCATGCCGGAGAAAACGATTTTACCGTTGATGCGGTGCAGCGGAGTTCCGCCGGAAACGCTCAAATCGAACTGACTGAGCGGAATCGAAGGCGAAATCGTTAAAATGTGTGCTGCTTTTCTTTTGCGGAACAATTCGATTTCTTCCGCACCGATGGCGGCACCGTGTTCGATGGTATCCACGCCGTTTTCCAATGCGACGCGTACCCCGAGCGGACTCTCCACATGGGCCGCTACCCGATAGCCGAGCCGGTGCGCTTCGTCGCAGCAGGCGGCTACAATTTCCGGAGACATTCTTAAGACCCCGGGCTCTCCCTCTTTTTTAGCATCCAGCACACCTCCCGTGATCATCAGTTTAATCAAATCCGGTTTTGTTGCAGCAATTTTACGGACATAGGCTCTGCCGTCCTCCGGATCCTTCGCTTCATAGGCAAGCAGCCCCGCCATGTGCCCGTCCTTTACGGAAACGGCCATATTCGAAGCGAGAATACGCGGGGCAAGGATTTTCCCCTTTGCGCCGTTATCGCGAATTTTGGCGTCGATCTCGTCCAGTCCGCCGACCGTTCGAATCGTTGTCACGCCGGAGAGCAAATCGACTTTGGCATACTTAGCGCACATACGATACACAACGTAGCGTGCCAACGGATTTTTCATCAGTCGGTGAACCGTTTCTTTATTTTGTTTTTTGGTATCTTTCGGCATTCCGGAACCGGGCAGATGCACGTGCATATTGATGAGCCCCGGAAGGAGATACTGCCCTTTCAAATCGACGATTTTCCATCCTTTCGGAGCGGGCTCGCTCGTAATCGCGGAGATTCTGCCGTTTTCTACCAACACGGTTTTTCCCGCTTGCACGGCTGCATTCTGCGTGCCGTCTATCACGTTTGCGTTTACGATAGCATATTTTTTCATAAATCCTCCTGACCGGCCGGCATCCCGGACGTTTGCGGTATCGATTTTTTGTTTTATTTTACACCTCTTTTCCCTTTTTGGAAACGAAAAACAACACTTTTTTGTCTTTTCGCTTTCTACTGCCCCTTCCTTACGGTAAACTCTCAAAAAACGATTCACAAATAAACAAAATATGCTATAATGAAAGCGAGAAAGATTGCTTGCAAGTGCTTTTTCACGCCATATTTCCACATACGGCTATTATTTGCGGTCGGCAAATAATGTTTGCGACAGCAAGGGAAAAAATTTATTTTTGCAAGCCGACAGTATCTTATAAAACCATGTTGAAGAAAAAAATTGTATTGACGTTTTTATTTGCTTTGCTTTTATCCGTCGCTTTGCCGGCGGGCATTCTGTGTATTATTTTCGGGGCGACGGCAGACCCGACAAACGTTCCGTTGCTTGTGGGAGGAATCGTAATGACGGTTGCCGGATTTTACGGCATGCCCATTTTGTGGATTAGCTACGGCAATTTGCGCAGACAGCAATCCGTTTTACACCAGATCTGCGAAGACCACGTGCAGGAAATCGCCGCGCTTGCTGCCAACAACGGCAAGCAAGAAAAAGAAATGCTGGAAACCGTGCGTACGTTGATTTCTAAACGCTACCTCACCGGTTATGAAATCGTCAGCGACAAATACGTTGTGCCGATGCAGACGCGCCCCCTCTCCAAGGACGATATTCTGGAGCAAAACGGGGAAGTTACCGTGACGGTGGGCCGATGCGAAGGATGCGGAGCCCTTTTGGAAACTTCCGGCAACAAAAAAACGTATTGCCCCTATTGCGGCACGCGATTTGTTCCCAAACAGACGGAAACGAAAAAAAACGATTAAAAAACATTTCTCCTCCCGGGCAAAGAAGCCGCGGCCTGGAGCATGGATCAACCATCCGAAAACAATCTCTTCTTGCTGCAAAGGGGTTATGCCGAAGCATAACCCCTTTTTCTTTTTATGAAATCACCAAAGTACGGCTGACGAGCCATCGAATGCTAAAAATTCTTCCATCGCCGGAGGATCTCTTTTCCTTCTCCACGAGGGGCAGAGTCTCCCCCAAAAGCAATTTTTCGGAAAGACTTTTTCGACTTCCGATAACCGACGAATGGCCTCTACCCTGAAAAATAAAAGCGATTTCCCTTTCCCTTACAAAAAATCCTTTTCCGATACTATCTTTTTTCCAAGGGGCTCTTTTCATAGGCTAACCGCGGATCTCCGTTTTCCAGATAAATAATTCCGCAGTATTCGAATCCGTTTTTTGCAATCAGATGCTGCATGACAAGATTATCTTTATGCGTGTCGATGCGGATGTGTCCGCAAATTTTTTCGCAGAAACGAACGGCAGCATCGAATACACCGTGTACGGAACCGTCCGCCGCAATGCGATGAATCGTGCCATAAGGCGAAGCGTCTTTCCAGGCTCCGTCGATCCTTGCGTACGTCGGATCCTCCCCCAAAAGAAAAGCGAACACTCCGTGCACGACGCCGTTTTCCCTTACGACGTACAAACGCTTGCCGATGGCTAAATCCTCTTCCAGCAGGCGGCGATTCGGGTGGCCGTTCTGCCACTGCGTCGGGTTGCCCGTTTGCCGCATGAACTCTCTGGCTGTGTCGTATACCGTTAAAATTTGAGGCAAATCTCCCTTTGTCGCAGGTTCGATTCGGAACATTCTTTTTCTCCTTTCTTCTATAAAGTTAAGCCGCACGTTCGCCGCGTTTCCCGGGACGAACGCCCTTTTCGCCCGCAGGAAAGAAAAAGCCCTGCGTTACAGGACCTTTACGAGATTTTTTCGTGTGCGGGGACGCTTGCCTTGGAAAAAACTCCATTCGTTTGTTTTCGGTAGACCCCGCCTGCTTTTCCTGCCGGAGTGGCTTCGCCCCCTGCCGCAACAACATGACAGCGCTATTCGATGATCGCTCCGCGATGATCCAACACGCTGGAAAATACGATTTGCGTTTTGGTTCTCCCATAACGCTGCATATGGTTGATGAATTTATCCATATCTTCCGTATCTTTCAGAATAACTTCAATCAGAAGCGAATACTCCCCTGTCACACGGGTGCAAGCCACCACCTGCGGATTGGCACGCAGCCAATCATACAGCTCTGTACTTTTACCGGACGGAGCCACTTCCACGTCGATAAATGCGCGGATCGTATTACCGAACACCATGGGATTGATTTCGGTATAAAAGCCTTTAATCACCCCTTCCTTACGCATCGCTTCGATACGTGCCGATACGGTCGGCGCGGATACAAAAACCTGTTCGGCGATGCTTTTGACCGGCATCCGAGCGTTGGATTGCAAAAGTTTCAATATTTTATAATCTGTTTCGTCCAAGCGTACCATATTCTCTGCTCCATAACAATTGTTCGGGAGTATTATACTTTATTATGTTAAATAAATCAATAGTCTTTTGTTCTTTCTTAAAAAATTTTTCCGTTTTAATTCTTTTAGTTATGTATTTTTCTCAATTATTTTACACTTTTCGCTTCTGCGGGTATACTGTTTCTAACATCAGTTCAAGGAGACCCATATGAAAGAAGCATTTCGGAAAGAAAGCGATTCCGTAGGGACTTTGGAAGTTTCTGCCGATGCCTATTACGGCGTTCAGTCCCTGCGCGGACACAATAACTTTCAAATCACGGGGCAAAAGATGAACCCCTGTTTTGTAAAAAACATTGTACGCATTAAAAAAGCCGCCGCATTGGTAAACGGAAGATACAAGTATATTCCACAGTCGCATGCCGAAGCAATCGTGACCGCTTGCGACGAAATTCTGAACGGGAAATGGGCAGATGCTTTCATCACCGATGCCATTCAGGGAGGCGCCGGTACTACCGTGAATATGAACGTAAACGAAGTGGTTGCCAACCGGGCGACCGAACTTCTGGGCGGGAAACTCGGTGAATACATTTGCCATCCGAACGATCACGTGAATTATGCGCAATCCACCAACGACGTCATCCCCACTGCGGGCAAACTAACCGTATTGGATCTGGCAAAAACTTTGCTTTCCCGCCTGCAAAAACTGATTGACGCCCTGGAAGAAAAAGCAAAACAGTTCGATTCCGTTGTGAAAATGGGTCGCACCCAATTGCAGGATGCCGTTCCCATCCGGTGAGGGCAGGAATTTCACGCCTATGCCAGTGCTTTGAACCGTGACAAGTGCCGTATTTCCCATGCTTTGGAAGAAATGCACGTGGTGAATATGGGCGGAACAGCCATCGGAACTGCCGTGAACGTGGGCAAAGAATACCTTTTGCACATTGCAGAGGAGCTTTCGCACGTTACGGGATACGAATTGAAGCGCGCGGAAGATCTGATTGACGCAACACAAAACGTGGATAGTTTTGCCTACGTCAGCGGCGTTCTGAAAGCATGCGCCGTGAACCTTTCGAAAATGAGCAATGATCTGAGGCTGATGTCCAGCGGCCCGAAGACCGGCCTGGAAGAAATTTCTCTCCCCGCAAAGCAGAACGGATCCTCCATTATGCCGGGGAAGGTGAACCCGGTGATTCCGGAAGTGGTTTCGCAGGTTGCGTTTGCGGTTATCGGCAACGATATGACGATTGCCATGGCAGCGGAAGCCGGCCAACTGGAACTGAACGCCTTTGAACCCGTTATTTTCTACAAACTGTTTGAATCCCTGACCTGCATGGCGAATGCCATCGAAACACTGCGCATCAACTGCGTGGAAGGCATCGAAGCCAACGAAGAACGCTGCAAAGAATTGCTGATGAGCAGTGTCGGAATCGTTACCGTTCTGAACCCCTACCTCGGTTACAAAAAATCGGCAGAACTGGCAAAAGAAGCCCTGAAGAAAAACGTGAGCGTGCGCGATTTGATTTTGCAATATCGCCTGATGGACGAAACAAAGTTAGACGAGTTGCTGAACCCGTTCGCCATGACGCAATACTAAACAGGACCTGTTTGCAGGCTTCTTCCGGGTTTCCCCTGACTGGGCAAATCCGACGGAAGCAAAGATGTGAAGAACCCCTTTTTAAAAACTGCAGACGATCCTCCAAATCTCAAACAAAAAAGGCAAACCGCTTACGGTTTGCCTTTTTATACTTTTTGCGATGCTACACGTAAGAATGCTCTACTTTGACGACGGCCGAAAGTTTCGGGTCGTACTCCTTTACTTTCCGGTTGATTTCCTCTTTGATTTCTTCCTTGGTTTTCTTCGTATCGAAAGGAACCACCACGTCAAAAATCAGATTCGCATGCGTATCCCCTTCGTTCATACGGAAATCGTGCAAGTCGAAGCGAACGTCGATTCCTTTCACGATGCCGCAGCACAGCGCTTTCAATTCGTTTGCACGGGCACTCTGCGTTTGTACCGGATCCATATGAATGGTTGTGATGCAATTAAACTTTTCTTCCAGCCCGCGCTCGATATTATCAATCATATCGTGCAATTGCATCATATCCCCTTCCGCGGGGACTTCCACGTGAAGAATCAAGATCTTTCTGCCGGGACCGTAGTCGTGCATCATCAAATCGTGCACGCCGACCACGTCCGGACTGAACCCGGTGACGTAGGCTTCGATTTCCTCCACTAATTGCGGGGCCGGCGCCTGCCCTAAAAGCAAATCGACAATTTCTTTGATGGATTTCAGCCCCGTAAAGGCAATGAACAAGGAAACGATCACCCCTGCGATTCCGTCTACCGGCACGCCGGGAAACACGGCGGAAAGCAACGTACACGCCAGAACGACGGAGGTTGCGAAACAATCGCAGATACTGTCCAAAGAAGAGGCTTTCATCGCTACGGATTGAATCCGCCCGCCGGCATAACGATAGAAAAGTGCCATCCATAGTTTCAAAAGGATGGACACCCCGAGAATGATCAGGGTGATCCGATGCACCGTAGGATCGGAAAGATCCGGCGAAGAGCCTGCTGCGATTTTTCCGATAGAATCCAGTAAGAGCTGCACTGCCACGACTAAAATCACGGCGGATACGGCAAGCCCTGCAAAGTATTCCATTCTGCCGTGCCCGTACGGATGCTCCTTATCTGCTTTTTTGGCCGATAACTTGAACCCGAACAACGTGATGATGGATGAACCGGCATCCGAAAGGTTATTGATTCCGTCCGAAAGCACGGAGATGGCGCCCGTCAATAACCCCACGACTATTTTTGCCGTACTCAAAAAAAGATTCAGTACCACGCCCGTTGCACCCGCCAGGGTGCCGTAACGGCGACGCACTTCCGGATTCTGAACGTTGTCGAAATCCTTTATGAACAGTTTCGTATACCTCCGAAACATTTTTTGGATCTGCCTCCTTAGCACGTTTGTTTTCCTGGTCGCATACTGCACAAAAAGGGGGTCGACACCCCCTTTTGTTGTTTGTTGTTACGTAAAGCGCTTATCTTGTTTTACCGTAGTAAATCAAGCCGAGAGTGCCCGGTCCGCAATGGGCACCGATCACCGGCCCCACCATTTGTATGTGAACGTTCGCTTCGGGATGTTTCTCCAGAATTGCGGCCTTTAATTCCTCGCCGCGTTCCAGGCAATCTCCCTGCATAATCCATACGTCGTAATTCTTGCAATCCAGGACGTTTTCATTGAATTTTTCCGCCATGTAGGAAATGACACGTCTGGACCCTTTGATTTTATCGACGTTGACCAATTTCCCCTCGTCCGTCACTTTGATGACGGGCTTGATGCCGAGCAAACCGCCAAGGATTGCTACCGTTGCGGAAATACGTCCGCCACGTTTCAGATGATGCAGATCGTCCACGACAAACGTACACGAAACGTGCTTGGTAAAATCCTCCAGAAAGGCGATGATTTCGTCGAAACTTTTCCCTTCCTTGTACATCTTACCCGCATAGTAACACTGCATCCCGCAGCTCATCGAAATGCCTTTCGAATCGAACCAGCGGAATCTTGCCTGCGGGTACTTCGCACGCAGTTTTTCCAGCGCGGATTCCATAAATTGAAACGTTGCGCTGAGTTGATGCGAAAACGTCAGATAGAACATATCCTCGCCCGCTGCAAAATACGGTTCGAAATAATCCAAATAGTTCTGTTCGTTCAACGCCGCGGTTTTCGGCATTTCGCCTTCTCGCATAGCGGCAAAGAAACTTTTATAATCCGACGATTTTCCACCGTCATCCAAATACTCCTGCCCTTTCAGGAAATACGGCATACGAATCAGTTTCAGTCCGAACTCTTCGACTTTGTCATGCCAAAGTTCCGAATCGGTATCAATAAAAAATACGCCCATACTCTTCTCCTTTGTTATAGTATAACGAATTTTTCTTCGAAATGCAATGTTTTTTCACAAAACAATCACATAAGGCCTCAAATTCTTTGCAAATCTTCCAGCCGGACTTGTAATTGTTGTGCTTTTTCTTGCAGAACCCCCAGTTTTTCGCGCTCTGCCGCCACCAATTGCTGCGGAGCCTTTGCAACGAACCCGGCATTGTTCAGTTTGTTCTGCACAAACGCCACGTCTTTCAAAACGGAATCCAACTCCTTTTGCAGGCGAACGGTTTCCTTTTGTACGTCTACCAGTTCTCCAAGCGGCAAGAAAGCCTCTCCGCCGGCGAAGAGAATCGCAACCGATTTTTCCGGAGATTCCGGGACAAAAGAAACACTTTCGATTCCCGCCAATTTTTGCAGATATTTTTCTACGGAACGGATTTCCCGCTCGTTTAAAGTTTTGACGAGCAAATGAACTTTTTTGGATGCCGGTACGTTCATTTCCACACGCGTATTGCGAATTTTGCTTACGAGTTCTTTTACCGTTTCCATCCAGCGGGCATCCTCTGCAAAGCAAAGGTCCTCTCTCCACACGGGGAACGATTCCAGCATGATTGTTTTGCCGAAACCGAACTGTTGATAAATTTCCTCCGTGATGAACGGGGCAAACGGGTGAAGCAATTCCAACGTTTGTTTCAGAACGTATTGCAAAACCGCCAAATTGTTTTTCTTTTCTGCTTCGTCCTCGCCGTATAACACCGGTTTACTGAATTCGATATACCAATCGCAGAATTCACTCCATAAGAAATCGTAAATCTGCTGCGAAGCCAAACCGAGTTCGTATTTTTCCATTTGTTCCGTAACGCTGCGTACGGTTTCGTTCAGACGATGCAGAATAAACCGATCTGCCGAATTCAATTTTGAAAAGTCCACTTCCGGGACCTCCACGCCCGCGGAGTTCATCCACACGAAACGCGACGCGTTCCAGATTTTATTCATGAAACGACTCATCCCGTCCAGTTTATCCTGCGAGAAACGAATATCGCTTCCGTTGGAAACACCGCTCAGCAAAGCGAAACGCAAAGAATCCGCTCCGCTCTTTTCCACGATTTCCAACGGGTCGATACCGTTCCCCAAGGATTTGGACATTTTTCTGCCCTGAGCGTCACGCACGATTCCGTGGATCAGCACATCGCGAAAAGGTATTTCCCCCATATGTTCCAAAGAGGAAAAAATCATGCGGGCCACCCAGAAGAAAATGATATCGTAGGCCGTGACCAACACGTTCGTCGGGAAGAAATACTGCAGGTCTTTTGTCTTTTCCGGATAACCCAACGTAGAGAAGGGCCACAAGGCAGAAGAGAACCACGTATCCAGGACGTCCTCATCCTGACGCAGTTTTCCCCCGCATTTCGGACAAGCGGAAGGTTGTTCTTCGCTGCAGATCACTTCGCCGCAATCGTCGCAATAATATACGGGGATGCGATGCCCCCACCACAACTGACGGGAAATGCACCAATCTTTAATGTTTTCCATCCAATTGAAATACGTCTTTTCGAAATGTTTCGGGATGAAGCGCAAAGAACCATCCTTCACAACGCGAATTGCCTCTTTGGCGAGTTCCTCCATTTTGACGTACCATTGTTTGCTTACCATCGGTTCTACCGTGGTATGGCAGCGATAACATTCGCCGACGTTATGTTTATAATCTTCGATTTTCACCAGTTGGCCGAGTTTGCGCATCTCCTCCACAACGGCTTTGCGCGCTTCGTAGCGATCCATTCCGTCGAACATCGGGCAGGAGTTGCTGATATGCCCTGTGTCGTCCAGAATGCGAATGACGGGCAAATCGTGACGTTTCCCCACTTCAAAGTCGTTCGGGTCGTGTGCCGGGGTGATTTTCACTACGCCGGTACCGAAATCTTTCTCTACGTACTCATCCGCAATTACGGGGATTTCTCTGTTCACAAACGGGACGATGACGGTTCTGCCGATCCAGGCGGAATAACGCTCGTCCTGCGGGTTAACGGCAAGCGCTACGTCTCCGAGCATGGTTTCCGGGCGCGTTGTCGCAAACGTTAAAGTGAAATCGCCCTCTTTCGAGCGGTAGAAACAATACCACAAATGAGAATCCTGCTCGGCATATTCCACTTCGGCATCACTTAACGCCGTTTTGCAGTGTGGGCACCAGTTCGTGATACGGTTCCCCTGATAAATCAAACCTTTCTGATACAGTTTCACAAACACGTGGCGAACGGCCTTGGAACGCTGCTCGTCCAGAGTGAATGCCAAGCGGCTCCAATCGCAAGAAGCCCCCAGGCTTTTTAACTGTTCTACAATTCTTCCGCCGTACTTTTCTTTCCATTGCCAGCAGTATTCCAAAAACTGTTCCCGCGTCAGTGAAGATTTTTCGATTCCGCGCCGCTTGAGATCTTCGATGACCTTCACTTCCGTGGCAATGGAGGCATGATCCGTTCCCGGCAGCCACAAAGCGGCATAACCCTGCATTCTTTTGAAACGAATGAGACAATCCTGCACGGAATTATCCAACGCGTGCCCCATGTGCAATTGCCCCGTGATATTCGGGGGCGGCATCAGAATGGTATAGGGTTTTTTCGTTTCCTCCGCCTCGGCACGGAAAAAGCCCTGCTCTTCCCACCAATGGTACAAATCTTTTTCGAATGCCTGCGGTTGATACGTTTTTTGCATTTCTTTCATTTTTTCGTCCTCCGGTATAAAAAACAGCCGCGCTCCTCCCAAAGGACGAAAGCGCAGCCTTCCGTGGTACCACCTTATTTCAAGCGTAAAAACGCTTCTTTGCAGATTAACGCTCTGACCACGCCTGCAACTACTCCGTTCGCCGCAGGGGCTGGCAAACTACCTTCTGCTTTTTCGTTATCACCGCTTTTCACCGGCTGCGGCTCTCTGTGGATCGACAAAAGCATACTCCTTTTGCGTATACGCCTTTGGTTATTATTGTACCATAATTTCGGTTTTTTGCAACTGTTTTGCCCGGATTTTCCGGACGGAGGCTATCACGAAAAAATTGCGGGGTTTCATAAGATATATTAACGTCTACGGACGAAGGAGGTATCATGAAAAAACTGCTTTTGCTTTGCCTTTGCCTGCTTTTCGTAGCGGGCAGTGCATTCGGATGCACCGACCAAAGCGATAACACCATTAAAATCAACGAAGTGACCCATTCCGTTTTTTATGCGCCGCAATACCTTGCCATGAGCCTGGGATATTTTACCGAAGAAGGGTTGACCATTGAATTGACCAACGGCGGTGGCAGCGATAAAAGTATGACGGCGATTCTGACCGGAGAAGCGGATATCGCCCTGTTGGGGCCGGAAACGGTTTGCTACGTTTACGCCCAAGGGAAACGGGATTTGCCCGTCATTTTTGCACAGCTCACCAAGCGGGACGGAAGTTTTCTGGTAGGTCGTACGCCGGAAGAAAATTTCGATTACTCGAACCTTGCCGGAAAAGAAATCATTATGGGAAGACGCGGCGGCATGCCGGCAATGACACTGCAATACATTCTGAATCGTCACGGTTATGAAGACGGCAAAAACATCACCATGAACTACGACGTTCAGTTTAACCTGACCGCTCCCGCTTTCTCGGCCGGTACGGGCGACTACGTCAGTTTGTTTGAACCCACCGCCTCTCAGTTGGTGCGTCAGCAAAAGGGCTATATCGTAAGTTCCGTAGGAAAAGAGAGCGGTGAAGTTCCCTACACTTGTTATGTCGCCAACAAAAGCTACCTGAAAGGGCATACAAAGCAAATGCAAAAGTTTTTACACGGAATTCGGCGTGCTACGGAATACCTCGCCGCTCACGACGTATCGGAAGTGGCAGACTTATTGCTGCCGTACTTTGCGGGAAGCACCAAACAGGAAATCGTGGACGCTTTAGCCAACTACAAAGCAAACGATACCTGGGTTTCTTCTCCCATCATGAAGCCGGAAGCTTTTTCCAGATTGCAGGAAATCATGCGGAACGCAGGAGAGCTTCAGGGCGACGTGCCGTACGAAGCCGTGGTAGATTTTTCCGTTGCCGAATCGATTTTATAACAACCGCGTATCTCGAAACGCAACCCGTTCCGATTGCCCGACCGCAATCGGAACGCAATCTTTTGCCTCATCGGAGACACTATGGAAATTCTATCTCTTCAACACGTCGGCATGACGTACTATACCAAAACCGCAGAAACGCAGGCCCTTCGGGATTTGAGCTTTTCGGTTCAGCAAAAAGAATTCGTTGCGGTACTGGGACCGAGCGGGTGCGGCAAAACAACGGTGCTCTCCCTGATCAGCGGATTGCTTCGCCCGACGGAAGGTGAAATTTTGCTGAACGGAAAGCCGCTGAACGGCCCGTCCGCTTCCGTAGGATACATGCTGCAACACGACCACTTGTTCCCGTGGCGCAACAACTGGCAGAACGTGACCCTGGGGCTGGAAATTCAAAAGAAACGCACGCCGGAACATCTTGCTTACGCCGAACAACTGCTGAACAAATACGGTCTGGGGGACTTCCGCACACGCTACCCTTCCCAACTTTCGGGGGGAATGCGCCAACGCGCCGCCCTGATCCGGACGCTGACCCTGCAGCCGGATTTGCTTTTATTGGACGAACCTTTCTCCGCTTTGGACTTTCAAACCCGCTTGCAGGTTTGCGATGACGTGTATTCGATTATCCGAAGCGAGCACAAAACCGCCGTTTTGGTGACGCATGACATTTCCGAAGCAATCTCCATGGCGGATCGGATCGTTTTACTTTCTTCCCGCCCGGCAACGGTGAAAAACGTACATCCCGTACGTCTTTCGGGAGATACGCCTCTGTCCAGGCGCGAAGCCGCCGGATTCTCCGCTCTGTTTGAATGTATTTGGAGGGATCTGAATGAAGAAGGTTAGTTTATCTCCCCGGCATGCCGCTTTTTTGCGAAGCGCAAGGCGACGACAGTTTCTGGTGCGACTTTGCCAATGCGGCATTCTGATTCTTTTTCTTTTCTTGTGGGAACTGCTTGCAAGCAACAACATCATCGACCCGTTTATCATGAGCAGCCCCTCGCGGATTTGCAAAACGATAGCGCTTTTATCTGCCTCCGGCGAACTTTGGCAGCACGTATGGATTTCGACGGAAGAAACGATGCTCGGCTTCCTGATCGGAACGTTTCTCGGCAGTGCGGCCGCGGTTGTGCTTTGGTGGTCTCCTCTTCTGAACGAAGTTCTGGAACCTTACGTCGTCGTTCTGAACAGTCTGCCCAAAATCGCTTTGGGGCCCGTCATCATCATCTGGGTGGGAACGGGCAAACCGGCGATCATCACGATGGCCGTGCTGATTTCCGTTGTGATTACCACCATCACGATGCTGGGAGGTTTTTTAGAAACCAGCGCGGATAAAATTCTGCTGCTGCGCACCCTGCATGCAACGAAAACACAAATCTTTTGCAAACTGGTTTTACCCGCCAACCTGCCGACATTGGCCTCCACGTTAAAAATCAACGTGGGTATGTCCTGGGTGGGTTCCATTATGGGCGAATACCTGGTTTCGAAAGCGGGGCTGGGGTATCTGATTGTATACGGCAGCCAGGTTTTTCAGTTAGACCTGGTGATGGCCTGTACGCTGCTGCTCTGTCTGCTGGCGGGCGTAATGTACTTTTTGGTTGCGGCCCTGGAAAAACTCTTTTTGAAATGGCAATAACCGCCCTCTACCGAAGCAATTCGGTGGTTTTGATACCGGCGCGTCGCTTTTTGCGGCGCGCCGCCTTGGTTTTGACGTAAAACCAGAAAGACTGCAGCAGAAAAATACCGCCGACCACCCCCGTAAGCGGATAGGCGACGTCGATAATCCGTCCGAACCCGAG
>CAKPYT010000025.1 GCA_934203075.1 uncultured Clostridia bacterium
CGTTCTTTCACAGGTTTGTACGTACTTACACAGGTTTGTACGTTCTTTCACAGGTTTGTACGTTCTTTCACAGGTTTGTACGTTCTTTCACAGGTTTAGTAAGAGAAGGGGATTCCGATATAGAAAGGTCCGGAACAGAAGTCGAAGAAGGGGAAAGTCCGCGAGAAGCGACGGACGGAAGCGGGGAGGATACTTTTGGACAGGATCCGAAAAGAAGGGGCGGGAAAAGAAAAACGCGCCTACGGGCGCGTAAAAAAGAGACCATCCGATGAATCGTACAAAAAAACGTAGGAACGTATCAGTTCAGTTCCTTCAGACGCTGCAGGAGAACGGCTTTTTGCGGGCCTTTCACTTTTTCGGCGTTTTCCTGCAGAACGGCGCATTGCTTTTTGGTTAAGGTAAAGTTTTTTACACCTTGTTTCTTTTCGGCTTCGGCAAAAAAGCGATTGGCGCAGAACAGCAGCGTTTCTCCGAAGGTTTGCCCGGAGAAGGTATTCTTTTGCATCAGCTTGAAATACTCGTTTAACAAATCCGTTTTTTGCTGCATCCAGACGGTGGTCAGCATCGAGACGACGTCGTAATCGCAAAGGCTGTCGCTCTGCAGAAAAACGGCTTTTTTGATGGCATTGTTTTCGGCCAGCAGCCGATAGGCTTTGGCGGTGCCGCAGCGGGCGACCAGTTGATTAAAGACTCCGGCGGTCAGGGCACGGTTGAGAGAAGAGTCTTTTACGAACAGGTCGGCGTAAAACTCCAGACAGAATTCCCAAAGCGCAACGCCGCAATCGAAATCCGCCTCGAAAGTTTCCGCAATGCCTTCCGTCAGAGTTTTGGCATCGAAGGCTGCGTTTGCCTGCGCCGTTTTGAAAATTCCTTTGAAGATGCGTTTCTGCTTCATATCCATACAAGAGCCCTCCTTTGCGGATTGTGCCCGAGCGGGTGCGTCGAAAGGGACGGTTTTCCGCGGACACCGACAGTATAACATAGACGAGGGGAAATTTTGTTTCTTTTCGGCAAATATTTTCAAAATAGGTCAAAACGTCTGCGCAGGCGCAGAGCGTCGCCGCTACAATAAGATTTGTGGACGTTTATATCGAATACGCATTGTTGGATAATTTTGTCTTCGACTTGTTTTTGGTCTGGAGCACAACGTGCGTGCTGAAACTGCAAACCGGCAAACTGCGCCTGACGTTGTCTGCCCTGATCGGGGCGGTGGGGGCGGTGGTGCTCTCTGCCGGGGAGGGGAGCCCGCTCAAACCGCTGCTGGCGTTAGCGATGGTGGCGACGTGTGCAAAATTCCGGCACTGGAAGCAATTCGTCGTTGCGCTGCTCGGGTTTCTGGTTGCCACGGCGTTGCTTGGCGGCTGCATCGTGATGGTTTTTTATCTTGCCGGGATTCCGTTTCGTCTGGGGCAAAGTTTCACGTACCTCGGGGACGTGCCGATGGGGGTGTATCTCCTGGGGGTGTTTCTTTGCGTCGTTGGGGCGGTGAACGTGGGCAAACGCGTTTTCGGGGCGAAAGAGCGGCAGGCGTTTTTCCGGAAAGTATCTGTCACGATCGACGGAAAAACTTTTCGCCTGACGGGATACCTGGATAGCGGAAACGGCTTGTCTTTTCGGGGGAAGGGGGTCTGTGTGCTGGGAGAGGGCGCCTGCAAAAAACGGGTGCGCGCTCTCGTGGCGGAACAGGTCTTTTGCGGAACCGCCGTAAAAATGTCCGTCGATACGGTGGCAGGCGGCGGGGTTTTGTGGTTGGTCGCCCCGGAGCATATGGAGATTGACGGCGCCGCCGCAGACGTTTGGCTGGCAATCGGGCAAAAAACGACGTTCCGCAATTTTGACGTATTATTGCCCGTGGGGGAGGAAATATGAAGTTTTTTCAGTGGGTAAAGCGCCTTTTGCCGGACAGTTGGCAAGAGCGCCTGGTAGGATATCTCAACGGAACGGAAGCGTTGCCCTACCCGTTGACGCCGGAGGAGGAACTGCGCAACGTCTTGCTTGCCAGAAACGGCGACGATGCGGCGCGGGTGTGCCTCATCGAGCATAATCTGCGGCTGGTGGTGTTTCTGGCAAAGAAATTCGAAAACACCGGAGTGGAAATGGAAGATCTCGTCTCGGTAGGGACCATCGGCCTGATGAAGGCGGTGAACAGTTTCGAGCCGGAGAAGAAAATAAAACTGGCGACCTATGCCAGTCGCTGTATCGAGAACGAAATTCTGATGCATTTGCGTAAAGTCGCACGGAAAAAGGCGGAAATTTCTTTGGACGAGCCGCTGAACGTGGACGGGGAAGGCAACGAGTTGCTGCTGGGAGACGTTCTCGGGACCGAAAGCGATATGGTGTATCAGAACATCGAAAATAACGTGGAAAACAATTTGTTGCAGGAAGCGTTGGAGAAACTTTCTCAGAGGGAACGGCAGATCGTTTGTTTACGGTTCGGCCTGAGCGGAGGAGAAGAAAAAACGCAGAAAGAAGTGGCGGATTCGCTGGGGATCAGCCAATCGTACATTTCCAGGCTGGAAAAGAAGATTATCGGCAGATTAAAAAAAGAAATCCTGAAAATGGTATAAAATCGGCGTGCTTGTCAAAAGAGGCGCGGTTTGCCTGTTCGCAAGAGGGGCGTCGGGATAGTCTCCCAAAGAAAAAAGCACTCCTGTAGTTTACAGGAGTGCTTTTTTCAGCCGTGCGTTACCTTCGGCAACCTTTGCCGAGACGGTTTGCAAACAGGTAACTACGGTAAAGTTTCCCCGCATCACACGAAGTGGTCCGCTTAATGCTGCTGCCTTCCGACTCTGACATGGTTCACGGTTCTTCGTTGCACGGGACCTTACCATCAACGTCCCTTATTTGCGCCTGCTCCCCACAAAGGAGGCCTCAACGTAACCTGCAGCCCTACTGTAGCGGATTGTAGGTTCAGGGCACCGCTAGCTCCCCGCCTGGCACGGCTTAGTTATTATATAACAAAACGACGGAAAGCGCAACCTCTTTTTGGGGTGGAAAATACTTTACAAACCGATATTCTTGTTGTACACTATATCGAATCATTCCTATCCAAAATGCAAAGCGAAAGACACGTTTCCGTTCGGGAGGTTTTCAGAGAGACGCCGGGGGCTGCAAGGCGTCAACCGAAGGGCGGAAGTATCCCTTTCAAGCAGAACGCCGAACGAAAGAGTAAGCGTCTCCGGAGAGCCTGCCGTTATCCTGGCAATATATGTCGGTATATGTTTTGATGGTAACACCCGTTGTTTTGAAACAGCGGTTTTTTTTATACCACGATAGGAAAAAAGGGGTTTTAAATGTATCAGAAAGTAAATTCCGGTATGAATTTTGCGGAAAGGGAAAAGAGCATTTTAGAGTTCTGGAAGGAAAACCGCATTTTCGAGCAAACGCAGCAGGAGGAAGAGGGGCATCCCACCTTTACGCTGTATGACGGTCCGCCGACGGCAAACGGAAAGCCGCACATCGGTCACATTTTAACGCGCGTGATGAAGGACATTATTCCGCGTTATAAAAAGATGGAAGGCTACAACGTCACGCGCAAAGCCGGCTGGGATACGCACGGTCTGCCCGTGGAACTGGAAGTGGAAAAAATGCTCGGGATCGACGGAAAGCAGGAAATCGAAAAATACGGAATCGAGCAATTTGTAAAAAAATGCAAAGAAAGCGTTTGGAAATATAAGTCGGAGTGGGAGCGCATGAGCGACCGCGTGGGTTATTGGGTGGATATGGAACATCCGTACGTCACCTACGATAACGATTATATCGAATCCGAATGGTGGAGTCTGAAGCAGATTTACGAAAAAGGCCTGCTGTACCAAGGGTTCAAAATTGTGCCGTATTGTCCGCGTTGCGGCACGGCGCTTTCCAGTCATGAGGTGGCGCAAGGCTATAAGGACGTGAAAGAAACGTCCGCCTTTGTGAAATTCCCCGTTTGCGGAGAGGAAAATACCTATTTCCTTGCATGGACGACAACCCCCTGGACGTTGCCAAGCAACGTTGCGCTGTGCGTTAACGCAAAGGAAGAATATTGCAAAGTGCAAAGTGAGGGCGAACACTTTTACCTTGCGCGCAATCTGGTAGAAAAATTGTTTGAGCATGCCGTAGTGGAGGAGACGTTCCCCGGTTCTGCCCTGGAGGGAAAAACCTATCGGCCGTTGTTCGATTACGTTTCGCCCGAGGAGGCTTATCGTGTCGTCTGCGACGGATACGTCACGTTGACGGACGGCAGCGGCATTGTGCATATTGCACCCGCTTTCGGCGAAGACGACGCGCGCGTCGGCAAAAACTACGGGCTGCCGTTCGTTCAGTTGGTGGATGAGCGCGGCAGATTCACACCGGAAGTGTACGACATGGCAGGCGTTTTCTGCAAGGACGGGGATAAACTCATCCTGCAGAAACTGAAAGAAAAAGGGCTTTTGTTCCGCGCCGTGCCGTTTGAACACAGTTATCCGTTCTGCTGGCGCTGCGATACGCCGCTTTTGTACTATGCACGCAAATCCTGGTTTATCAAAATGACGGCGGTAAAAGAATCGCTGAGGAGAAACAGCGATTCCGTCAATTGGATTCCGCCTTCCATCGGCCCGGGCCGCATGGGAAACTTCTTGGATAACGTCATCGACTGGGGCATCTCCCGCGAGCGGTATTGGGGCACCCCGCTGCCGATCTGGATCTGCCCGGATTGCGGCGAAATACACGTGGTAGGCAGCCGCAAAGAACTGCGGGAACTGGCCGGCCTCACGCAGGACGTGGAATTGCATCGCCCGTATATCGACGAGGTGACTTTCCGCTGCGAAAAGTGCGGCGGAACAATGCATCGCACCCCGGAAGTGCTGGATTGCTGGTACGACAGCGGCTCGATGCCGTTTGCGCAGCTGCACTATCCGTTTGAAAACAAGGACGTGTTCGAAAAAAACTTCCCCGCAACGTTCATCAGCGAAGCGGTGGATCAGACGCGCGGTTGGTTCTATACGTTGCTTGCCGTTTCCACGCTGCTGTTCGATAAAGCCCCGTTCCGGAATTGCATCGTACTGGGGCACGTGAACGATAAAAACGGCATAAAAATGTCGAAACATAAGGGGAACGTTGTGGACCCGTGGAGCGTGCTGGACGTGCAGGGGGCAGATGCCGTGCGGTGGTATTTCTATACTTCCAGCGCACCGTGGCTGCCCAGCCGGTTTTATGCGGATGCCGTCAGCGAAACGCAGCGGCGATTCCTGGGGACGTTGTGGAACACGTATGCGTTCTTCGTACTGTATGCGGAAATCGATCGGTTCGACCCGTCGAAATACCACCTGAAGGATTGCAAACTTTCCGAAATGGATCGTTGGATTCTGTCGGAATTGAATACGCTCGTCAAAACGGTGCGGGAAAATCTGGATCGGTATCAGATTACCGAAAGCGCACGTGCCTGCGAGGCGTTTGTGGACGATCTTTCCAACTGGTATCTGCGTCGCGGCCGCGAAAGATATTGGGGCAGCGGAATGACGGAAGATAAGCAGGCAGCTTACGTTACGCTGTATACCGTGCTGGTAACGCTCAGCAAAGTGCTGGCACCTTTTGTTCCGTTTATTTCCGAAATGATTTATCAGAATCTGGTGCCGGCGTTCTATCCGGATGCGCCGAAATCGGTACATCTGTGCTCCTACCCCGTGTGCGACGAAGCCTACGTCCTGCCGGAACTGGAAAAGGAAATGCGCGCGGTGCTGAAGGTCGTGATGCTGGGGCGTGCCGCCCGCAATGCGGCAAACGTCAAAAACCGTCAGCCGCTGGGTAAAATGTTTGTAATCGGGGCGGATTTCCCGCCGGAATTGCAGGCGGTAGTGGCAGACGAACTGAACGTGAAACAGGTAGAATTCAGTCGGGATGCAAACCGGTTCAGCAGTTACGAACTGAAACCGCAAATGCGCACACTGGGGCCGAAATATGGAAAACTGTTGGGCGCTATCCGCGAGTTTTTGCAGAATTGTGACGCAAAGAATGTGGTAGAAACGGTGCGCAAAGGCGAAGAATATCACGTGGAACTGAACGGGACGGACGTAGCACTTACGGAGGCGGATTTGCTGATTTCCACCACGAACAGTGCCGGATTCGAAACGGCTTCGGACGGGGGCGTAACGGTTGCGCTGGATACGGAACTGACGCCGGAACTGTTGTGCGAAGGGCTGATGCGCGAACTGGTTTCCAAAATTCAGACCACCCGAAAAGAACAGGGCTTTGAGGTGACGGATCACGTCAAAATAACGTGCGAGGGCGGCAAAATGCTGCACGAAGCGGTAGAGCGTTATCGTGACGAAATCTGTGCGGATACGTTGTGCGATTGCCTGACGCTGGCAGACGCACCGAACGCAAAAGAAGTGAATCTGAACGGCGAAACCGTGAAATTGTCGGTAGAAAAAGCATAAATGATTTTGAGCGGGGGAGAAATTCTCCTCCCGAGAAAAGGAGGCGAAAGCCTCCTTTTGCGTGAAAGGGCAAAAAAGCGGCGAAAAGAACAAGAACTAGCCTCGGAAACCTTGAAAAAAGGGGAGTTTTGTTGTAGAATAGAACAATGAAAATCGCAAACGATTGGAAAGATTATCAAATCCTCCGGACGGGGGACGGCCAGAAACTGGAGCGTTGGAAGGACGTAACGCTGCTGCGCCCGGATCCGCAAGTGATCTGGCACGCGCAAAATGATTTGAGGCGTTGTCGGTTCGATGCGTGTTATCTGCGCAGCGAAACGGGCGGCGGACATTGGGAGTACGAGCGGCCGATCCCGCAGGAGTGGACGGTTTCCTGGCAGGACCTGAAGTTTAAAGTAAAGCCGATGGGGTTTAAGCACACCGGATTGTTTCCGGAGCAGGCAGTAAACTGGGCGCAGATGCGCGAAATGATTGCCGCAAGCCGGGAACCCGTTCGGGTGCTGAACCTTTTTGCTTACACGGGCGGTGCTACCGTGGCATGTGCTTCCCGCGGGGCAGAGGTCTGCCACGTGGACAGTGCCAGAAACATGGTGGAGCGTGCGCGGGAAAATATGCGCCTCAGCGGGCTGGAAAGCGCGCCGGTGCGGTATATTGTGGACGATTGCAAAAAGTTTGTGATGCGGGAAATCAAACGCGGGCGCAAGTACAACGCATTGATTATGGATCCGCCGAGTTACGGCAGGGGGCCGAACGGGGAACTTTGGAAGATCGAAGAAGATTTGTATGATTTTGTTTTGCTGTGCAAGCAGGTGCTGGAAAATCCGAAATTCGTACTGATCAACAGTTATACAACGGGCTTGCAGCCGGCAGTGCTGCAGAACGTGCTGACGCTGATGATGAAAGAGTTTGACGGAACAACGGAAAGTTACGAAGTTTGCCTGCCGACGGACGAAGGTATCGTATTGCCTTGCGGCGCAAGCGGAATGTGGAGATCGAAGGAAATAACGAAATGAGAACATTTACGATGGACGATGTTTCCGTCCTGTACGAAGACAATCAGATTCTGGTAGTGGTAAAGCCGCAGAACATTCCCGTGCAGGCGGACGCTTCGCAGGACGAAGATTTGCTTTCGCTGTTGAAAAAGTGGCTGAAAGAAAAATATCAGAAACCCGGCAACGTGTTTTTGGGGTTGGTGCACCGGCTGGATCGCCCTACGGGCGGCGTGATGGTTTTTGCAAAGACCTCGAAGGCGGCCAAGCGTCTGAGCGAGGCGATTGCGGAAGGGCGCGTGGAAAAGAAGTACCTCACCGTGCTGGTAGGGCACCTCAACGAAAAACACGCAACGTTGGAAAACTGGCTGTTAAAACATCCGGCGACGAACACGGTGTATCTGGCGACCCGCGGGGACGAGGGGGCAAAGCGTGCTGAACTGGAATACACGGTGCTGGAAGAAAAGGCTCCCGTTACGCTTGCGGAAGTGACGCTGAAAACCGGCCGCAGTCATCAGATCCGCGTGCAGTTTGCGGGGAAAAACGCCCCCGTTTTCGGGGACGTGCGTTATGGCGGCGATTCGCTTGCCAAAGGCTGCAATCTTGCGCTTTGGGCATATCGCCTCTGTTTCGAGCATCCCGTCAGCGGCGAAAAAATGGTGTTTTTGGCTTATCCTCCGCAGGACCGCGAGCCGTGGAAGAAATTCAACCTGGCCCCGTACGTGGAGTATTTTCAAAAAAGCCGCATGAAACAGGAGTATCCGGAGACGGCAGAATAGACACTTTTGTGAAAAACAGATTAAAAGTAGCGGCGGCGGCCGTCAATTTCCTGCGAGCCGTTGACAAACTTTCTTAAAACAAGTAAAATAAAACAGTATATCGATAGCAATATCCTATGGAGGGATAACATGAGCAGAAAAACGATTTTGGGCATTCTGATTGCTCTTGTGATGCTGGTCAGCGGCGTGTGTGCCGTTTCTCCTGCGCAGAGCGCCAGTGCGGCGGTTTACGGAACGACGTTGTTCCAATCCAACGTTGGCAACGTGGACGTGGCAAGCAGTGCGAAAGACGGGGTGCAGATTGAATTCGGTAGCGCATCCGGAAAGGTATCCGGTGTGAAATATGCCTATACGGCAGATGCGGAAGAGTTTGGCCTTACGTGGCAGTTTGACGAATTTCACGCAAAGACACTTTACATTACTTTGCAGGAAACGCAAAACAGCACGCGCTATTTGAAATTGGAAATATCCGAACAGGGCGAGGGCTTAAAAGCGGTTCTGAAGGATAACTTCGAGAAAGAATCTTCCGAAACGACGATCAACGCAAAAATTACGGATCGATTGACCTTTACCTATACGGCATCCGGGGCGATTGCCCTGAACGGAACGGAACTCGACAAAACGAACCTGCAAACGCTTACGTTCTATCGCAACGAAGTAACCGTATTGTTCGGGGTGGAAGGGCAGGAGTCCACGGTTTCTTCCGTGAAGATGCTCTCCATGAAAAACAAAGCAGGAGAACAGACGTTTGTTCTGACGGACGAATACACAAAGGTCCCCACGCTTTTGAAATATAAAGAAGGGTTGGAAGAAGGTCTCTCGACTTATTCTTTAAAAGCGGCTTACGATAAAAGTTTCGTTTTCCCCGTGTACGGCATCAATCTGCTGGGAACGGGTCTGAACGTAAAAGTGAAAGAACCGGGCGCAGCGGAATACGGTGCGGTTTACACCACCAAGACGCAGCATACGCTGACGAAACTGGGCGAATACAGCTTTAAACTGTACACGACGGACGAAGAAAACGCAATCGTGTTGAACGTTACGAGCGTGGAAGATAAAACCGCGCCGACGTTTGACCAGGCTCTGTTGCAAAATGCCGTTGCGGCCCTGAAAGAACAATACAACGTTGCGGCTCCTTCGAAAGGGAATACGTATCGTTTCCCGGACGTGCGCAACGCCATCGTTGCAGATGCGGAGGGCATCGATACGGCATATAACACCACAATTTCCATCGGGTACAAACGCCCGGGCGCAACCGGAGGGTATTCTTTTGCCAGCGGGTTGGACGTCACTCTGGATGAAGTGGGCGTATGGACGTTTGAATACCGCATTACGGATGCAGCCGGGAACAAAACCGAATCCAAAGATCTGGGAGTGGAATGGAAGTTGAACATCATCGACGTGGACGGCCCGACCATCACTTCCGAAAAGGAAATCGAAGTTACCGTGAACAAGTCCTACACGTTCGGTCAGGCCAGCGTGTCGGATAACGCTTCCGGTGTGGACGAAACGGAAAATCGCTTCCGCGTGTATCGCTACGATGCGGCGGGGGATGTGGACGTTACGGAGGAACTGGCAAAGGACGATTATGTGATTCAGCCTACGGAAGTCACTCCGGACGACGCACCGTATTCGTACAAAATCGTGTATACGGTAAAGGACAAAGCAGGCAACGTCTCCACGCAGGAATCGTATCTGAAAGTGGTGAAAGAAAGCAGCACCGATCCGGTTGTGAACCCGGCAAACCAGGTGCTGAAGGTGGTTTTGATCGTGTTGGCATGCCTGTGCGGTGCCGGAATTGTGATTCTGCTTCTGATTCGCCCGAAGGATGAAAAGAAAAAGGCATAACGCGGCGAACGACGAAGGCAGTACGCTACAGAAAAACGTAAAACAGAGAAGGATTTTCCTTCTCTGTTTTTTGCTTGCGCGAAATTTGCCGTAAAAGGCAGAAAAGCCCTAAAAATACAATGCAAAGCAGTTATTTGATTGACAAATCAAAGAAAAACACTTAATATTTTTAGTAGAACGAATGAACTCCGCCGCGGGCAGTAGCCGAGCGGTCGCTTTGGCTTGTCTGCAGCAAATAGGAAGGGGTTCAAAGAGGGGGATTATGAATAGTCTATTCTATGTCGTAATCGGCAGTGCAGTCGTTGCACTGGTGTTGGCTCTGGTTCTGGCTTTGCGTATTCGCAAAATCGCACCGGGCGAAGACCGTATGCAAAAGATCGCCGGTTACATCAAAAAGGGTGCACAGGCATTTCTGAAGAGAGAATACAAAGTTCTCGTCATTCTGATTCTTGCCGTTGCCGCTTTGTTGTGCTTCATGAATCTGGAAACCGGTTGGAGAACCGCAATCTGCTTCCTGTGCGGTGCTTGCCTCAGCGTTTTGGCAGGCTTCGTAGGGATGACGGTGGCAACCGATGCCAACGTGCGCACGGCAAGTGAAGCGAGAAAGGGCCTGAAAGCCGCTTTGAAAGTCGCTTTCAGCGGCGGTACCGTTATGGGGATGTGCGTGGTAGGCTTCGGTCTGCTCGGCGCAACCGTTTTGTACCTGGTCTTCGGCGATATGTCCATCGTGACCGGCTTCGGTCTTGGGGCTTCTTTCGTGGCGTTGTTCGCACGTGTGGGCGGCGGTATCTATACGAAAGCGGCGGACGTAGGTGCGGACCTTGTCGGTAAAGTAGAAGCCGGCATTCCGGAAGACGACCCGCGTAACCCGGCCGTCATTGCCGATAACGTCGGCGATAACGTCGGCGACGTTGCAGGTATGGGTGCAGACTTGTTTGAATCTTACGTCGGGGCCATCATTGCGGCTTTGACGTTGTGTGCAGGCGACGACACTCTTTCGTTGTTCGTTGTGCTGACGATGGCAGCAGGCGTTTTGTGCTCCGTGCTCGGCAGCATCTCCGTCAGCCTGATTAAAGTGAAGAACCCCAGAGTATCGTTGTCCTGTGCAACGTACATCAGCGGCGGTTTGTTTGTTCCGTGTGCTTTCTTGCTGGCTCACTTCGTGGTAGGCGATCTCAGCCTGGCATGGTGCGTCACCATCGGTCTGGCCGTCGGTATTATCATCGGTATGCTGACCGAATTGTACACCAGCGGAGACTTCAAGCACGTTAAGAGAATTGCAGAAGAATCCAAAACGGGTGCGGCTACCAACATCATCAGCGGCCTTTCTACCGGTATGATGAGCACCGTTCTGCCGATTCTTTTCATCTCCGTTGCGATGATTGCTTCTTATGCAATCGGCGCAGCAAACGGCGGTGTGGAAGTCGGTTACCTTTGCATTGCGGTAGCGGCGCTCGGCATGTTGAGCATCACCGGCGTTACCGTAGCCGTGGATGCCTACGGGCCGATTTCGGATAACGCAGGCGGTATTGCGGAAATGTCCGGTTTGCCGGGCGAAGTCCGTGAAATCACCGACACGTTGGACTCCGTCGGCAACACGACGGCTGCCGTCGGCAAAGGTTTTGCTATCGGTTCCGCTGCGTTGACCGCATTGGTATTGTTCCTCAGCTACACGCAAGCGGTAAACTTGCCCACGATCGACCTGACGAACCCCTACGTGGTTGCAGGCTTGTTCATCGGCGGTGCTATGACCTTCCTGTTCAGCGCACTCACGATGTCCAGCGTCGGCAGAGCGGCCTTCTCCATGATTGAAGAAGTACGTCGTCAGTTCCGCGAAAACCCGGGTGTGTTCGAAGGCACCGTAGAACCGGATTACGAACGTTGCGTTGATATTTCTACGTCTGCGGCAATCAAAGAAATGATTCTGCCGGGCGTCATCGCAGTTGTCGTTCCGGTAGCCGTAGGTTTCCTGCTCGGCAAGAGTGCTCTTGGCGGCGTAATTGCCGGCTCCCTCATCACCGGTGTTCTGATGGCGATCATGATGTCCAATGCAGGCGGTGCTTGGGATAATGCAAAAAAATACATTGAAAGCCAGGCAGGCGGCAAGGGCAGCGAACAACACAAAGCAGCCGTCATCGGCGATACGGTCGGCGACCCGTTCAAGGATACGTCCGGTCCGTCCATCAACATCCTGTTGAAATTGATTTCTATGGTTTCGTTGATGATCGCTCCGTTGATTGCAGACCTGACTCCCGTATTCGGGGCATAAACAACCAAACAAAGCAAAGAGGCGTTTTTGACGCCTCTTTTTTGTTGGGAACAAAAAGACCGATTTTTGCTCACCCGAACGCACTGTAGACCCGGGGCATCGGAAAAACCTCCCGGAAGAAGTTCGGGGGTCCGGGCAAAAGAACGAAACAGGGGCGGCCGGTCAAAAGAGGCAAGCCTTCTTTACACGGGAAGCGCGTTGTGTTATAATTACTTATCAGAATACCCGTGGGCTTGTCTTTCCGAAAGCAGCAACCTTCCGAAGGGGAACTTCCAAAAACGGGGCAAGGTGCGGCAAAAACGTCAAAATCGACGCAAATAAAAACGCAGAAGCAAAAAAAAATCGGAAAAACACGGGTATTGCAGAAAAATGCGCATATGCGCAGGCGGGGCGAGGACAAAACCGAAGGTTTTTTCTGGTGTTCACACGGTTTTCACACGGTTGCGTTAAACTGAAACTTACAGGGGACAAACCAAAACAAACGAAAACGGATCCTTCGCCGAGGAGCGAATTTTTTCGGCAGAGAGCAGAAGTGCCGCAGGGACGGAAAGAAAGGAGCGATTATGGCAAAACTATTGATTGTAGACGACGAGCAAGGAATTCGTCAGGTTCTGAAAGAGTACGCCGAATTCGAGGGCTACGAAGTGACGGAAGCCGCAGACGGGATGGAAGCGGTGAAACTCTGCCGCGAGCAGGATTTTGATATCATCGTGATGGATATCATGATGCCGCGTCTGGATGGAATTTCCGCCGTAAAGGAAATTCGTAAAACAAAAAACATCCCGGTGCTGATGCTTTCCGCCCGCGGGGAGGAATACGACAAATTGTTCGGCTTTGAAGTGGGCGCGGATGATTACGTTGTAAAACCGTTTTCTCCCAAAGAGGTCATGGCTCGCCTGAAGGCCATTTTGACCAGAAGCGCTTCGGAAGAAAAAACAAAAGAGATTCTGACCTTCGGCGGGCTGCAGATCGATATGAAGGGGCGCAACGTTTACGTTGACGGAAAAAAGGCGGAATTGACGCCGAAAGAATACGAATTGTTGTTCTATCTCGTGCGCAATCGCGGCATTGCCGTCAGTCGGGAAATGCTGCTTTCCAACGTGTGGGGGTTCGATTATTTCGGGGACGACCGCACGGTGGATACGCACATCAAAATGCTGCGCAGCAATCTCGGGCCGTACCGCGATTATATCGTGACGCTGCGGAGCCTCGGTTATAAGTTCGAGTATGAAGAAAAGAATTGACCTGAACGGCATCAGTTTTAATATTTGGCTCTATTTCGTGATATTCGCTTTGGCAATTATCACGATTTTGTGGTTGTTTCAGATTTTGATTTTAACCAGTTCCAATGCGACGATGAAGGTGCAGGAGCTGGATCGTGTGGCAAACCTCATCCGCAATGAATACGAAAAAGAGAATTTCTCCGAAGAGGTCAATCGTATCGCGTTTGAAAACTCGTTGATGATCATCGTGTTCCGCATGGAGGGACAAACGCCGGATTACCTGGCGGCGGCGACCGGATACGAAGGGGTGCAGGGCGGCGGCGACATTCAGCCGGAATCGCTTCGTACGTTTTTGCAGCAGTTTGAGCAGGGCGACAAGGGCTATTACGTGGAGCAAAAGGGAGATTATCGTACGTTGATTTACGGTATGGTGCTGGAAAAAGGCGCCGAACCGGTGTATCTGTACATGAACTCGTCCTTGCCGGCAGTGAATATTACCATCAGCATTCTGCGCCGGCAGTTGATTCTTGTCACGATCCTTTCGGCGTTGCTATCCTTTGCTCTTTCGATTTTCATTTCCCTTCAGTTAAGTAAACCGATCGTTCAGATGAGTGCGGCGGCGAAACAACTTGCAAAGGGGAATTACGCCGTGCGTTTCGAGGGAAACGGCTTTACCGAAATCGATAAACTGTGCGATACCTTAAACTACGCAACGGAAGAACTTTCCGCAACGGATTCGATGCGGAAAGAATTGATTGCAAACGTCTCGCACGATTTAAGAACGCCGCTCACCATCATCAAATCGTATGCGGAGATGATCCGGGATCTGTCGGGAGAAAACAAGCAAAAACGGGAAGAGCATCTGGAAATGATTATCAGCGAAACAGATCGGCTCTCCGGCCTGGTGAACGATTTGTTGGAACTGTCTAAAATGCAGGCTTCTGCAGAGGAATTGAAACTGCAGTCGTTTGACCTTTCGCAGTTGGTGCTGCGTGTGGCAAAGCATTTTGAAGCCATCGTGACGGAGCAGAACTATCGCCTGACCTGTGAAGTTACGCCGCAATTGTTCGTGAATGCGGATGAAGGCAAAATCGAGCAAGTAGTGTATAACCTTGTGAGTAACGCCGTGAACTATACCGGTTCGGACAAGGTCGTAAACATCCGTTTGTTCGAAACGGACCATGCAACCGTTCGTTTTGAAGTGCAGGTTACGGGAAAGGGCATTTCCCCCAAGGAAATCGATCAGATCTGGGATCGGTACTATCGTTCCGCAGAGGCGCACAAGCGCGTACGGATCGGAACCGGGTTGGGGCTCAATATCGTCAAAACTATTTTAGAGGCACACAACGCCCCGTATGGGGTGAACAGCAAAGTGGGCAAGGGCAGTGTTTTCTATTTTGAACTGCGTGTTTCCAAAGGCACAGTCCTACAGAAGGAGGACCTGTCGAACACCGGGGCGAAATAAAAGAGGTTTTTCTCTTCAAGCGATTGCCATTTTATTTGTTTTAGAGTAGAATAACCCAAAAGAAAGGTTACGTTGTTTCGTAACGAAGAAGGAAGTATATGTACGCAAAAAATATTTATCAGGAAATCTCGCAAGAGAAGCAGAACGCAATTGCGAAGTTCTGCGAAGAGTATAAGGAGTATCTCTCTTATAGCAAAACGGAGCGTCTGGCGGTAGAAGCAAGTGTAAAACTGGCTTTGGAGCACGGCTTTGTGGATGCGTCCTCCAAAAAACAACTGAAAGAGGGCGATAAGGTTTATTTTGTGAACCGCGGAAAAAACATCGTTTTGTTTGTTCTGGGGAAACAGCCCGTCTCGCAGGGACTGCGAATTCTTGGGGCGCATATCGATTCGCCTCGTTTGGACTTAAAGCAAAACCCGCTTTACGAAGCGAACGGCTTCGCGTTGTTGGATACGCACTATTACGGCGGCGTAAAGAAATACCAATGGGTCACGGTGCCGTTGGCCTTGCATGGCGTTGTCTGCAAGAAGGACGGATCCGTCGTCTCGGTGAACGTGGGGGAAGATGCCGGTGATCCGATTGTCGGCATCAGCGATTTGCTGATTCACCTCTCCGGCGATCAAATGAAGAAAACGGCGGACGTAGTGATCGAGGGCGAACAGTTGGACGTGACGGTCGGTTCTATCCCGCTGCAAGGCGCAGAAAAGGATGCCGTAAAAGCAAACGTTCTGAAATTGTTAAAAGAAAAATACGATATGGAAGAGGAAGATTTCCTTTCGGCAGAAATCGAAGTAGTACCTGCAGGTCCCGCGCGTGATTACGGGCTGGATCGCAGCATGATTGCCGGCTACGGGCATGACGACCGTGTCTGCGCTTATACCTCTCTGCGTGCCATTCTGGATGCTCCCGTTGCGGAGTATACCACCTGCTGCGTATTGGTGGATAAGGAGGAAATCGGTTCCGTCGGGGCAACGGGCGCTTGCTCGATGTTTTTTGAAAACTGCATTGCGGAATTGCTTCATAAAACAGGGGAGACGGACTATCTGGCATTGCGCCATGCGATGGAACGCTCTTCGATGCTCAGCAGCGACGTCAGCGCGGGTTCCGACCCGTTGTTCCCCTCCGTCAACGACGAGAAAAACGCGGCACACCTGAACAACGGCGTTGTGTTTAACAAGTATACGGGGTCCCGCGGGAAGAGCAGCAGCAACGATGCCTGCGCAGAATACGTCGCTTTCGTGCGTGACGCCATGGACAGCAACGGTATTCACTTCCAGACGGCAGAACTCGGCAAGGTGGATCAAGGCGGCGGCGGAACGATTGCGTATATTTTGGGAAAATACAACATGAACGTGGTCGATGCAGGCATCGCCGTGCTGAATATGCACGCCCCGATGGAAGTAGTTGCCAAGGCGGATGTATACGAGACCTATCTGGCTTACCTCGCATTTTTGGCGTACGTCAGATAACGCAAAAGGCGGGCTTGCTTTCGGGCAGAACAAAATGTTTTTCTTTTGTAAAATACGGAAAAATCGTTGACAGCCCCAAAGCAAAGCGTTATACTACAGTCAATCAATCAATTAAGAACTCCCGCAGGGGAGTTTCTTAAAACAAAAACATTTGAACAATTGCTCAAATAAGTAATTGTTCAAGCAAGGAGAAAATATGAAAAAAACTTATCAAATCGAAGTGGATTGTGCAAACTGTGCAAATGAAATGGAATTTGCGGCAAAAAAGGTAGAAGGGGTAAAAGACGTTACCGTGAACTTTATGCTGTTAAAGATGACGGTCGATTTTGAAGAAGGGGTCAACGAAGCCGATGTAATGAAAAAGGTGAAAAAAGCCTGCAAACGCGTCGAGCCGGATTGTGAGGTCTATTGCTAGGAGGGCATTATGACGAAAAAGCAAAAGAAAACGCTGATTCGCATTATCGTTGCCACGGTATTGACGCTCTTACTGCGGTTTCTCCCGCTGGAAGGGGAAATTCTGGGGCGTTCCTGGAATTTCTGGTTGTTTTTTATTCCATACTTTCTCATCGGGTATGATATTTTAACAAAAGCGGTGAAAGGAATCCTGCGCGGGCACCCGTTTGACGAGAACTTTCTGATGGCGGTGGCAACCGTCGGCGCGATTGCGCTCGGGGACAGTTTCGAAGGGGTTGCCGTAATGCTGTTTTATCAGATCGGCGAGTTGTTCCAGAACATTGCGGTATGTAAAAGCCGCAGAAACATCGCCGAGTTGATGAACATCCGGCCGGATTATGCCAACTTACAGGTAAACGGAGAATGGAAGCAGGTCGATCCGCAGGAAGTTCCCATCGGAAGCATTATTCTGGTGAAGACGGGCGAAAAAGTTCCGCTGGACGGCATTGTGACAGAAGGCAACAGCACTTTGAACACGGCCGCACTCACGGGGGAAAGCGTGCCGAGGACGGTGCACGCCGGAGACGAAGTTCTGAGCGGGTGCGTAAACGGAGAGGGGGCGCTCTATGTGCAGACCACAAAAGAGTTCGGAGCCTCTACCGTATCGAAAATTCTGGAGTTAGTGGAAAATGCAAGCTCCAAAAAGTCTCGTTCCGAAAATTTTATTTCGAAATTCGCCCGGGTCTATACGCCCGTTGTCTGCGGAAGCGCATTGCTCCTGGCGGTTTTGCCGCCGGTAATGCGTCTGCTGCAAGGCCTTTCGCCGGATTGGGCAGACTGGCTGTATCGCGCGCTGACGTTTTTGGTTATCAGTTGCCCCTGCGCTTTGGTCATCAGCATTCCGCTCGGCTTTTTTGCCGGAATCGGCGGGGCCAGCCATGCGGGGATTCTGATTAAAGGTTCCAACTATATGGAAACACTTGCGCAGGTAAAGTACGTTGCGTTTGATAAAACGGGAACCATCACGCAGGGCGTGTTTGACGTAAGCGGGGTGCATCACGGAGTTGTGGAAGATTCGCTTCTTTTGCAGTACGCCGCACTTGCCGAAAGTTATTCTACGCATCCCATCAGTCTGAGTCTGCGTAAGGCCTACGCGGGGAAACTGGACCAGAGCCGCGTTTCGGACGTGAAAGAAATCGGCGGGGAAGGGGTAGAAGCGACGATCGACGGCAAGCATGTGGCTGTCGGCAACGATAAACTGATGCGCCGTATGGGAGTAGAATCGATTCCCTGCCATTCCGTCGGCACGATCGTACACGTTGCGGTGGACGGCACCTATTACGGGCACATTCTGATTGAAGATACCGTCAAACCGCAGGCAGTGGAAGCAATGCGCCGCCTGAAAAAGCAGGGCGTTAAAAAGACCGTGATGCTGACCGGCGATAGTAGCAAAGTCGCCGAAGCGGTGGCGCGCGAAGTCGGGATTGACGAGGTGCACGCCGAATTGATGCCGCAAAACAAGGTGGACGAAGTCGAAAAATTGCTTGCCGGAAAGGGCAAGGGCGAAAAGGTCGCCTTCGTCGGGGACGGAATTAACGACGCACCGGTATTGACTCGTGCGGATCTGGGCATTGCCATGGGGGCGCTGGGCTCAGATGCGGCTATCGAAGCGGCAGACGTCGTGTTGATGGACGATAATCCGAGAAATATTTCCAAGGCGATTGCCATTGCAAAAAAATGCATGCGCATCGTGTACGAAAACATTGTTTTTGCCATTGCCGTCAAACTGATTTGCCTGGTGCTTGGTGCTTTGGGTATCGCCAACATGTGGGTTGCGATTTTTGCAGACGTAGGCGTCATGGTGATTGCGGTGTTGAACTCCATTCGCGTATTGCGGGTGCCGAAAGATTAGGAGGCAATTTTGTCGAAAGAAAAAATACTTTGCTGCGAAGCAGAAGAAGTGCATCGGGAACTGTTGCAGATCGTAACGGAAAAACTGCCGAAAGAAGAGGATCTGTACGATTTGTCCGAACTGTTTAAAGTGTTTGGGGATTCTACGCGCGTTCGCATTCTGTACGTCTTGTTGGAATCGGAGGTTTGCGTTTGCGATTTGTCGGCAGCGCTCGGCATGACGGTTTCAGCCGTGTCGCACCAACTCAAAATTTTGAAGCAGAACAAACTGGTAAAAGCAAGAAGGGAAGGAAAGTCCATTTTCTATTCGCTTGCGGATGAACACGTCGTCACGATTCTGAGTCAGGGGATGGAACACATTCAGGAGTGATGACGGATCCCGGCGGCGGACAGCGCTAAACTATATCACCTGATTGAGGTCAGTTTTTCCGCAACGTTCTTCGGGCTACGAACAAAATCAAATAAAAACGGCAAAGCGGTTTGTTTTCGCTTTGCCGTTTTTGATTTTTTTCCGAAAGCAGGGGAATCCTCGCGGAGAGCGTCTGGAGGGGCGGTCGGGGACTCTGCTTGCCTTAAAAGGGGCTTTGGTGTTCTCGTTCGGGGAGCACTCCCGCCGGAGAGGCGTTAAAACTCTTTCGGGTTCCGGGTGCCGGGCAGGGCGTTTTTACCGGGCTTCGGCGCCGTTGCGGAAAAACTGACCTCAATCAGGCGGTAAAGTTTTTCGTCCGCAAGGGATCCGTCTAAGGGGACGGTAATCCAGTGCTGTTTATTCATGTGATATGCCGGATAAATACCGGCTTCTCCGCGCATCAGATCGATAAGAATCGGGTCGCACTTCAGGTTTACAATGTCCACATAGGTGTCGTCCTTCAGGCCGAGTCTCCTTTTGGAAACATGCAGAACCAACGCGAACCATTTCCGGTTCGAAGGGTGACGATACACTTCTGCTTCCGGCGTGTCGGGCCAGGGGGAATCGGGCAGAATGGCATATTGATTTTGCAGATATTGTTTTAACGATTCTCTGTTCATAAGAACCTCACTTGTTTTCCGGAGGGGGAAGGAGAAGGGATAGAGTACAAAAGCATCCGCCAAGGCGGATGCTTTTCGGTCTTACGGTACAACGTGCCATTGTTTCCAATGTCAGAACGATACGTGATCCAGAATATCGTGCGTATAGGTTTCCAGACGCGCTTCCAAAGCTGCGACTTCTTCCGATTTTTTCGCAACGAAGGTTTCGTCCGTGATAGCGCTCAGGTTGATTTTTACGTTATAAATGCCGCCCCAGGCCGCACTTACCAGCATGCGAGTTCCTACGCAGGCATCGCTTAATGCGTTTTGGTCCCCCTTCAGAACCATGATGCGTGCGCATTCCATCAGTTCTACCGCTTTGGTTGCCACGGTATACGGGGGAACGGTAGCATTCTGATACGCTTTTTGAATGGCTGCCTTGCGGACGGCTTTTTCTTCCTCCGTCGCTTTGGGCAGGGCAAACGCTTGCATGCATCCGTCAAACGCCGCAGCGTCCTGATCGATCAGCTGCAAAAACGCTTCCTTCTCTTTCGTTGCGATTTCCAATGCCTTTTGTACTTCGGCGTCAAAAGCTTCTCCGAGTTTCCTGGCCTTGCGTTCCGTCATGTGTCCCACCATTTCGATCAGGCTGGCACCCAGATTTCCGGAGAGGGCAGCAACGCATCCTCCGCCGGGGACGGCTTTGTCCGCCGCTGTTTCCGCACTGAATTGAGGCAGGGTGAATTGAGATAGTTTCATAATTGCTTCCTCCAAAAGAACAAGAGTAGTTCGGCACAAACAAACAAGTCCCCAAAGAAAACACGGAAAAGCGTTTGCATCGCAAGGCGCGCGATTCCCTTCGGGCAGCCGTTCGTTTTGTGCATAGAAACGTAAGTGATTTCCAGGGGCATTATAGCATTATTCTTTTTGAAAGGCAAACGAAATGCCGTAATCCCAAATCTCAAGTATACGGTATTTTATCAAGTAAGTCTGCGGGGCTAGGGAGGGGGCGCGGTGGACGCAGATAGACGGAGGACGCGTGCAGTGGACGTAGATAGACGGTGAGCGTGCGCAGTAGTGGGACACGCGAAGGGGAGTGGAGAGAAGGGAAGATCGAAAGAGAGCGGAGCCGAAGGAGAGAGGGGGAGCCGGGTTCCCTTGCCGGCAGCGGAGGAGAGAGGGGAGAGTAAGGGAAAAAGGGAGAAAAAAGGCGAAAAAAAGTTAAAAAAGATTGAAGAAAAAGATTGACATAGAAGATAGGTAGTGGTAATATATAAAGGCTG
>CAKPYT010000026.1 GCA_934203075.1 uncultured Clostridia bacterium
GCATTTCAACGGAACCGAAAAACGCTTTGGTCACGCAGTATCAAAAACTGATGCGGATGGACAGTATCGATCTGGAGTTTCAGCCGGAAGCTCTCTCGGCCATAGCGCAAAAGGCAATTGCGTTAAAAACCGGGGCGCGCGGCTTGCGCACGATTCTGGAAGGATTGATGACGGACTTTATGTACGAAGCGCCGAGCGAAGGAAACGTCGAAAAAATCGAAATTACGGAAGGTTGCGTTACCAAAGGCGACCGACCCGTGATACAACGAAAAACTGCTTAACGGTTTGCCCGAGGTGTAAAAAGCCTTGGGCTTTTTTCCCTTCCGGGTTGCCAAGAGGAGGAAAATCCGATATAATCAAGCAACGAAGTTTCCTTTTGCTTCACATCCCGGAAAGAACATGTTTTTTTTCGGCACTCTGAAAAACGGAAGGGAACCTCAGGCAGCCCTTTTTCCGGTTTTGCTGTCCGGCCGACGGAAAACAGGATTTTCGCCGGGGTGCAAGCGTCAAACAACCGAACGATATTCTATCGGTAGTGTTGCGCAGTTCAAAAAAAACGAAACAAACATCGAAAAGAACGCAAGGATTTCGCATCGCGAAAGCACTTGCATTTTACGGAGACGTATGAAAGAACAAAAAAGATTACCTTTAATTGCGTTGAGGGGCATTCTGGTGTTTCCTTCTCAAACGGCAACGGTGGACGTCGGTCGTGCGAAGTCCCGCGCGGCGTTGGATCGTGCCATGAAGGAAAAATCCTTCTTGCTGACGGTCACGCAAAAGAATGCGGCGGTGGAATCCCCCAAAGCGGAGGATCTGTACGAAGTCGGCACGTTGGTAAAAATCAAACAAGTCATCAAATTGCCGGAGAATAACGTTCGTCTGGTTTTGCAGGGGGTCAGCCGCGGCAGAATCACGGAAGTGACGGACGGGGAAGAGGGCTTTTCCGCTTCGTTCGAGGAGTTGATTCCTTTTTCTGCGGATACCATCACCACGGAGGCTCTGTTGCGTCGTGCTCGCGATCTTCTGGCGGAACTCGCCGCCGGAAGCAATAAAATCGGAAAGGACACAGTCGTTCAGATTGCGGAAATCTATGATCCGAACGACTTTGTGGATGCCGTTGCCAATTGCGTCGTCTATCGGAACGAGGCCAAACAAAAATTGTTGGAATGTGCCGATACGGAAGAGCGACTGGAAGAGGTCTGCGTGGTACTCATGCGGGAAATCGAAATTGCTCGTGTGGACAGGCGGGTCGCCAGCCGCGTGCAAAAGCAGGTGGATCAGAATCAGAAAGAGTTTTACCTGCGGGAGCAAATGAAGGCAATTTCCGAAGAATTGGGCGACGGCAGCGAAGAAATTCAGGAGTTGGAAACGCGCGTCAAAAAGGCAAAAATGCCGAAAGAAGTGCGGGAAAAGGCGCAAAGGGAAATTAAACGGCTGGCCAAAATGGGGGCGATGTCGCCGGATGCGGCAGTGTCGCGCAGCTATGTGGAAACGTTGGCGGATCTGCCGTGGGGAATTCAGACCAAGGACAGTAAAGATCTGACCAAAGCGCGCGAAGTTCTGGAAGCGGAACATTTCGGGCTGGAGAAAATTAAAGAACGCATTCTGGAGTATCTTGCCGTGATGCAGCTTTCCGGCGGTCTGAAAGCGCCGATTTTGTGCTTTGTCGGCCCTCCGGGGGTGGGAAAAACCTCTATTGTACAATCCATAGCAAAGGCTCTCGGGCGCAGGTACGTGCGGATGAGTCTTGGGGGCGTGCGCGACGAAGCGGAAATCCGCGGGCATCGTCGCACGTACGTGGGGGCAATCCCCGGAAAAATCATTTATCACATCAAACAGGCGGGCGTGGTTAATCCCGTGTTCTTGCTGGACGAAATCGATAAGATGGCAAGCGATTCCCGCGGGGATCCGTCCAGTGCCATGTTGGAGGTGCTGGATCCGGAGCAGAACTTTGCGTTTGTGGATCATTATCTCGAAGTTCCGTTTGATTTGTCGCACGTGCTGTTTGTGGCGACCGCAAACACGACGGATACCATTCCGCCGGCGTTATTGGACCGTATGGAAGTGATTGAACTTTCCGGCTATACGGAGGAAGAAAAACTCGAAATTGCACAACGGTTTTTGCTGCCGAAGCAGAAAAAAGCAAACGGACTCCGGGAGGAAATGCTTCAGGTTTCCACACAGGCTCTGCGTGCCGCCATCACCGGCTACACAAGGGAGTCCGGCGTGCGGGGCTTGGAAAGAACCTTGGCGAAACTGTGCCGGAAAGCGGCTTTGCAAGTGTTGGAACAGCACGCAGAGCAGGTGGTGGTGACCCCGCAAAATCTGGTGGAGTTTTTAGGGGCGAAAAAGTATTCCGCAGAGGACGTCACCTTGTGCGACGAAGTCGGTTCCGCCGTGGGGCTGGCCTGGACGGCGGTCGGCGGCGTTACGCTGACCATCGACGTTGCGTTGTTCCACGGCAAGGGAGAAATTCTGCTCACGGGGCAGTTGGGCGACGTGATGAAGGAATCTGCTCGTACGGCAATCAGTTGCGTGCGCTCGCGCGCGGCGGAACTCGGAATTTCGCCGGATGTTTTCGAAAATACGGATATCCACGTACACATTCCGGAAGGGGCAATTCCGAAAGACGGGCCGAGTGCCGGCATTACAATGGCAACGGCAATCGCTTCGGCGTTCAGCGGAAGAAAGGTTCATAAAACAGTGGCAATGACGGGGGAAATCACGTTGCGCGGCAGGGTGCTGCCCATCGGCGGGCTAAAGGAAAAAGCACTTGCGGCATATCGCGTCGGAATCAAACGGGTTCTTCTGCCCGCAGAAAATCAAAAAGACCTGGAAGAAATACCGGCAGAGATTCGCGAACAAATCTCGTTTGAACCGGTTTCGAACGTCAGCGAAGTGTTTGCAAAAGCTCTGGAGGAAAAATGATCGTAAAAAAAACGGAGTTTGTCCGTTCCGCTGCGGATCGCGGAAGCATGTTGCACTCCGATCTGCCGCAAATCGCCATCGTCGGGAAATCCAACGTGGGCAAAAGTTCGTTTCTGAATATGATTGCGAACGATTCGAAAATGGCAAGAACGTCCAAAGATCCCGGAAGAACGCGCCTGATCAATTACTTTTTGGTCAACGAGGCCTTCTTCTTCACCGATTTGCCGGGCTACGGCTACGCAAAGGTTTCCAACGCAGAGAAGCGCAAATGGGCAACGTTGATCGAGGGCTATCTGGAAAATGAACCGAACCTCGTGCACGTGCTGTTTTTGGTGGACGCCCGTCACGATCCGACGGCGGACGACTGTCTGATGTATCGGTATCTGTTCGAAAGGAATCTGCCGTTTACGTTGATTGCGACCAAAACGGATAAACTACCGAAATCGCAGGTAAAAAATCAATTGCGCCACCTGGCTTCCTTGCTGAAACTGGGCGAAGATAACGTCATCGGGACGTCCGCCGTGACGCGTGCGGGAAAAGATGCGGTTCTGCAGCGGCTGGAACAGATTTTGCAGGTGTGGGAGTCTTCGGCGAACGAAGAATAAAAGGTCCGCCCGCAAAGGCACGGCAGCAGAAATTTGGGGCTTTGCGCCGCCCCCTTTCGGGGTGGCGGCAGCCGAAAAGAGAATGTCTTTTTACAAAAATCGAAACAACCGGAGAAGGTTTCTTTCTCCGGTTGTTTTTTTAAGAGAATCGATTCTTTTTGAGCGAAACAGGCACGTTTCTCTGTTTTGCCGCATATTTTATGATAAAAGTTTTTTAGGGGGTGCCTTATGGCAAACGAGAACAGCACCTGTCGGGTTTGTATTCAGGCTAAGAAAGTTTTCGACGCATGCATGCGCCAAACGACGAACGAGGAGATTACGGTAGTGGTGACTTCCGTAGACGACTCCGCAGTGGAGCCGCTGACGTTTATCAGCGGGAGGAGTGTCTCTTCGCAAGGGGTGGTGAGCAATCTTTCGGTGGAGCGTTTGCCCGATCGTCCGCAGTACGGGCGCGTTCGATGCGACGTAACGATCCCCGTGCAGATTACCTACTACGACGCCACCAATGCGATTTTCACCGGGGTCGGTTCCGTGACTTTGGCGGAGGACGTGGTAATGTTTCTGCCGGAGGCATCGGTCATTCCTTATGAGGTGGAGGCAACCGTCAGCCTGGTATGCCCGCAAGGG